>JAPKZH010000502.1 GCA_026393905.1 Candidatus Aminicenantota bacterium | reverse complement strand
TTATTGATTCATCAATCTAATTCTATTATAAAACTTATAAAGGACAAGTGAAGTGAAAATTAAAATAAAACCCATTTCCGATCAAATAGGGATAGGCAAACGAGAGCTGCGAATTGCCTTGGAGAATCCTCAAAGAAATAGAATGATAGGGCGCACGATTTCTTTGGAGAAAGAAAATGGGCGATACTTACTTGGGATGCCGGTCTTTGAAGGCATCCCGTATAAAGGGAAGTCGCCCGTTATCATCCCTGTTGGGCAAAGAGAATTGGCAAGCGGAGTCTTAAGAAATACTCTCAGTAGAGAAGCCATGACGAGAACGTTAAAATCCGAGTATCAATCAATTGTAAAGGCTCTTCTGGACATGAAGATTAATTTTCAAATTCTGAATCTGCAGGATGGAGACAAGGAGATCCGCCATTGGCTGTCAGAGAGGAGATGCAGGGGTGCAGAGTTACCTCTAGAAAGGCCAAGCCCATGGCAATTATTCCCGCGTGACATGTTTGTTTATTTTAAACCATTAAGGATGATCCTCATTCACTCCAGGCTCTTCAAACTGCAAAAAGACCGTTCTCATATCTGCGATATTATTCACACGGAGTTGGCCGAAGGCGGGCGGGTCATCTTTTCAGACGACCATCTGGTCACGAGTTGCCATCCGGAAGGTTTGAAAAAGAAAAATAAGATTTTCAGCCGCCTTCGAGAGAAGGGTATGAAGATGACAATCCTTCCTCATCCGATCTTCACCTGTCTTTCCCGTGATGGCTATGGAAGAAGCCTCTCACTTTATTACGAATTCCACATTGACAGGAGCGCAAGCCTGTTGAAAGGAAGGGATGAAGAATATTATCTGGTGCTGGACCCTGGATACCGAACAGGAACACTCATTGATCCCTTGGCGGTACAGAAATCAATAGATCTGGTGCGCAAAGAATGTGAAAGGTACAGGGTGCATGTCCGGGTACCAAAGTCTCTTTCGGTGCCCTATGCGACTTCGGCTGTCCAGTTCGACAATGGGAAGGTCCTTGCCACCGGTGGTGATGAGGGGGCTCTGAATACCTTTGCTGATATCGTCGGAAGCGAAAACCTTTATGTAACAGATGTCCCTATCTCAGCCTATCCCGTCTTCGGGGCGGCCGGTCTCCACTGCCTGATAACAGAAAACCCGGGACCACTTATTTAGATTCTTACCGCGTTCAATCCAACACTTGAGATTTGGCTGGGATCTCTTCTAAATCTTTGCCTTAACCTTGCGTCGTTAGGATTTCCTAATTAAACCTCGGCCGGTCCATACAATTCCCCCATAGTTGAATGAAGCGCTACGACCAAGGGTGATAAAACTACTCTTTCTCACCCCACCGCCACCCCTAACCTTCTTGATCTCCTCCTTGCTGATCCTCATATCCTTCGGTAAATCCTTAATCTTGATCCGTGCCATGATAACATCCTCCTTCTAAGTTTGATTTTAGGCTAAGAAATAGATACCGCATTTTATTAGATTTTTATTTTGAGTCGCCGAAACTCGTTCCGAGCGCCCTTGCCGCCGCGATCAACGGGTGGTCGAGCGGCACAGTCCTTGGCCCGCCGGAGGCCGTCTCCAATGGGACAGACGTTATCAATCCCTTCTCGACCGCGACCATACGGCCGAATTGCCCTAGGACAACGAGTTCGACCGCCATGGCGCCCAACTGGGTCGCCAGGATGCGGTCATGAGCCGTCGGCGAACCGCCCCTTTGGAGGTGTCCCAAGACGACCGCGCGTGTTTCAGTTCCTGTGGCTCGCTCGATCTGATCGCTCAAGCTAAATCCGATGCCGCCCAGTCGGACCGGATCAGAGCTTCGCTCGACGATCTTCTTGACGACGACATCGCCCCCTTTTGGCTTAGCGCCCTCGGCGACGACGACGATGCTGAACCGCTTCCCCTTCTTCTTTCGATCCCGGACTTTCGCCAAAACGGCCTCCAGGGAGTAAGGGATTTCCGGGATGAGGATGATATCGCCGCCTCCGGCCACGCCCGCATAGAGAGCGATCCAGCCCGACCTATGGCCCATGACCTCGACGATCATGACTCGATGGTGTGACTGGGCCGTGGAATGGAGCCTGTCAATCGCCTCCGTGGCGAACGCGACGGCGCTGTCGAACCCGAATGTGATTTCCGTTCCCCTGAGGTCGTTGTCGATCGTCTTGGGCACGCCGATGACAGGGATGCCGTCTTTCATCAAGCGGCAGGCGATACCTAGCGTCCCATCTCCCCCGATGCAGACAAGACCGTCAACGCCAAGTTTTTTGAAGTTGGCGATTGCTTTCCGAGAGACATCCTTGAAGACGATCGCCTTTCCCTTTTGCAGGGCATATTGATATGGGTTGGAGATTTTCGATGCGCCGAGGATGGTCCCGCCGAGTGTCAGAATTCCGGAGACCTCGTTATAGCCCAACTTCCGGTGGCGGTCGTGGATGAGGCCGTCATAGCCGTCCTCGATGCCTATGACGTCCATCCCGAATTCGAGCATCGCCTTTTTTGCGACGGCGCGGATAACGGCATTGATGCCCGGGCAGTCGCCTCCGCCTGTAAGAATGGCAATCTTCTTTTTCTTCATTTTAAACCGACCTCCACTTGTCCTGGCCCCTCTCGGGCTCTCCTTAAAACTTTAAACGATATCGCGCCTTCTCGCAAGCCTTAATCCAAAATCGCCGATAGAAACTCCCGACGGGACCCGGCGGGTTTCGCGCCGCCCTCAAAATAAAACGGGCTTGATTTCGAGCCCTGTCTATCGATAAAATTTAGGACTCGTAATAAGGAGAACAATCAACATGAAAGAAATGGACCGGAGAGATTTTCTGAAATCCGCCCTAGCTGCGCTACCGTTGCTCCGCCTAGATTGGGATTCTTTTCCTAAAGCCAAGCAACCTCGCCCTGATGACAAAGATTTCGACGCCATCGTCATCGGTTCGGGGCTCGGCGGCCTGAGCTGCGCCGCGGCGTTTGCCAGGCAAGGCTACAAGCCGATCGTCCTTGAGCAGCACAGTCAGGCGGGAGGCTATGCCACGACCTTCAAGCGTCCCGGAGGATTCACCTTTGACGCCTCCCTCCATTCCACGACGGTCGGCGAGCGGCAGGGCGTCCGAAACCTTATCGACGGCTTTCCTGAAATCACGGAGGTCGAATTTGTCCCGCACCCTCACCTCTACAGGGCCATCTTTCCGGATTACGATATCCGCGTCCCGCAGAGAAATATTCAAGCTTAGGTCGATCTCTTGATCAAGCATTTCCCCGGGGAAAAGGAAGGCATTATCGGGCTTTTCGAAGACATCAAGGGACTGGGCCGGGACATCAGAAAATATTCCGAGGCCGGCGGCAAGGTAGACATGTCCCGTTTTCCCCAGGATTTTCCTGTCCTGTTCAAGACCTATAGCAAAACCTGGGGAGGTTTTCTTGACCCCTGGATTAAGGATCCAAAGCTGAAGGGGATTATCTCAGCTCTTTGGGGATATTTCGGCCTGCCACCTTCCAAGCTCTCCTGTTTCTATTATGCTATCCCGCTCATGGGGTATCTTTCCGAGGGCGGCTACTATCCCAAAGGCAGAAGCCAGGCCATAAGCCAGGCTTTTGTGAAAATCATCAAAGCCAAAGGGGGCCAAGTCGAGCTCTCAACGCCCGTTGAAAAAATATTGGTCAAAGACGGTGCGGCCTATGGAGTCGTGACCGGCAAGGGCCGAAAAATCACCGGCCGGGTAATCGTCTCCAATGCCAATGCCCACGATACCTTCTATTCTCTGGTGGAAGATCGAACGGCCCTTAAGGACTATCTCGCGCGCCTTGAAAAATATTCCATCAGCCTTTCCTCGTTTCAAGTTTTCCTGGGCTTGAAAAAAGACCTGGTGAAAAGCGTCGGCCTCAAAGATTCGGAGGTTTTTTTCGAGCCTGGCTACGATCCGGAGGCGGGCTATGCCCATGCGCTGGCGGCCGATGTGGAGAACGGCGGCGTCGGCCTAACCGTTTACGACAATATCTATGAAGGCTACTCTCCAAAAGGAAAAAACACGCTCAACCTCCTGGTCTTGCAGGGATATGACCATTGGAAAAAATATGAAGAGGATTATCGGAAAGGAAACAAAGCCGAATATAAGAAAGAGAAAGAGCGGATGGCCGACATCCTGATCGAGAAAGCGGAGAAGGCTCTGCTGCCGGGACTTCGAGAGGCCATCGAAGTCAAGGAGATCGGCACACCCTTGACCAATTGGAGATACACGCGAAACTACCGCGGCGCGATATACGGCTGGGATCAGACCCTAGATAACTCCGGGCCTTCGCGCCTCCCCCATAAGACGCCCATCAAGAACCTTTTTCTGTCGGGCGCCTGGACGAGCCCCGGCCATGGATACGGAGCGGTCATCCCCAGCGGGCTGGAGTGCTTTGCCGCTATAATGAAAGAGTGGGCCTAGCAAAAATATAGGCCAATTTCTCTAGCCTAAGTAGCAGCATGCAGAGGATGATTGTTGACCCT
>JAPKZH010000052.1 GCA_026393905.1 Candidatus Aminicenantota bacterium | reverse complement strand
TCGGTTTTTGGAGTCGGCCGTCTCCTGAGACGGTGGCCCGTGATCAAGCCGGAGCAGTTTCAGCCCCTCGCCTCGAGGACATTGATCCTGGCGATGTTCGCCGGCTGCCCGCTCTATCTTTTGAAGACCGGCGGCGCGTTCTGGTACGGCGGATTGAGTCGGGGATGGGCCGGGTTTATCTGGGAAACCGTGTTTTCCTTGGTCAATAATTCATTCTACTGGACTTTCTATTTCCCAAGGCAGGAGCGGGCGGTCCTTCTCTTCATCGCCTTCTCCGTCGTTGTCTTCCTGGTCCTGCTCTTTATCCATTCCCGGAAGAAGACCGTGGCCCAAGTGCTTCCGGGATTATCCATACTGGCCTGCCTCGTCCTCTCGGCCGCGTTCATCGTCCTCCAAAATCTCCTGTTCGGCAATCCCTCTTTGTTCGGAAGGACGGGATTGTTTTTCATCCCTCTCGTCATGCTATTTCTGATTTTCCTTTTTTCCGCCCTCAGCCGCTTGACGACCGCGCTGAAAATCGTGGCTCTGACGCTCATGGTGATCGTGACGATCCTCTCTCTTTACCATTTTTATCGGACGGCCAACACAGCCATGACCGTGGAATGGTGGGGAGAGGCCGACGTCATTCCCCTGCTCGACGATTTAAAAACGTTCAAAGAGAAGGATTTCGCCGATCGTCCCGCCATCAGCCTGGGCGTCCATGACCGTTTACACGCGACCCTGCCCTATTACATCAAACGCCGCCGGCTCTCCTGGCTGGAGCTCCAAACGGTCCCGCCCTATTCAGGCTGCGATTTCTATTTCATCGATGAAGCCCGGGACAGCGCCCGGAGGATTCTCCCCCAGATGATCCTCATCAAGACATACCCCCTCTCAGGGAACCATTTGGTGAAGACCAAACAAGAACGATGATGAAGCTTCCCCATCGACTCGATGCCATTGTCTATAAGTCATTGCTCCTAGTGATCTCCATCACTCTCCTCATCTTCATGGTCAAAAGGACCGCCGAGGCCGCCTTCACGTTCGACGAAGCGGCCACGTATCTGAACTATATCTCCGCGAGCCCGATGGCTCTCTTTAACTTCAACTCAGCCAACAATCACCTCGTGAATACGCTTCTCGCCAAACTCGCTTGGGTGTTGGGCGGGTCGAGCGAATTCGTCCTCCGGCTTCCCAATCTCCTGGCTTTTGCCGTCTATCTTCTGTTTTCATTCCTGATTCTGGACCGATTCGTCAAGAACAAGATGATCGCCGTCTGCGGATATTTCCTGCTGAGCCTCAATCCCTATGTCCTGGATTTCTTTTCCCTTTGTCGCGGCTATGGCCTATCCCTGGCCTTTCTCATGGCTTCCCTGTTTTTCTTTTTCTCCTTTATGGAGAACGCGATCGAAAACAAACCGGACCGTTATCGTCCCCTGAATTTTTCGCTGGCCGCTGCCGCGTTGGCCGTACTCTGCAATTTCGGCTTATTGAACGTCTACATCAGCCTGGCCGTCATAGCTTTTGTCTTCTTTGCGGCTCGGAATCGTCGGGATAGACGGCAGGTCCTTCCCGTAGAAGAGTCCAACCACAATCCATCCGGAAAGAAAAAATTCTTTCTGCCCATTCTTGTCCTGCTGGCCGTCCTCTTCAATCTTCTAGTGATCTCTCAAGATCTCACCCTAGCTCAAAAATTCTTTGAGCCGGTGAGCGTCAGGATTACGGGGCCGAGCGAGCAGGAAAAGCAAAACCTCGGCGTTTACCGAATCGATATCAAAAACCGGGAGACGCGGCTCATCTATGAGGATGATCTCTGGAAGATGGACAAGCCGGCCTATTTTACGGCCGTCAAGTTCCGATGCCTTCCCGACCTCCTAAGCAAGATCAAGCAGATCGAGATCCGGATCGGCCCGGAGACGTTCGGCCTCGATGCCTTCGATCTGAAAAGGATCAGAAGCCTTAGCCCAAAAAAATATTCCACTTTTTATAACCCCTACGCCGTAGGCCTCAAACGCTCTATCATCCCGGTCTTTCGGCCCGTCATCAACTGGAAAGGTGACCGGGCCTTCTTCCCCTATTTCCTTCTGAGAGCACTCCTCGTCCTGGGGATCTTTGTCCTGTTTGTCGGCCTCCTGCTGCTTTCGAGGCGGCTTCTGCGGCGATGGAAGCTTCTCAAGGCGGAACAATTCAGGTCCCTGGCTTCGATGACGCTTGTCCTCGCGGCTTTTATCGGGTACCCCCTTTATATTCTAAAAAAAAGCGGTGAACTATTTTGGGGAGGACAAACCGGCTTTATCCGGGACACCGTCTTCTCACTGATCAACAATTCCTTTTACGGGAATCTCTATTTCCGCCGGCAGGAATGGGCGGTTTTTTTCTTCATCTGCCTGATTCTCCTTGCCTCTCTGGTTTTGTTCATCGTTCATGCTCGAAAAAGAACTTTGGCCGAAATGCTGCCGGGATTCTCCATTTTCTCGATCCTCATCCTCACCTTCATTTCGACTCTTCTCCAAAGGGCGCTCCTGGACAATCTCTATTTGATCGGACGGACGGCCTTGTTTTTCATCCCGCTGTTTATGCTTCTCGCCATATTCTTGCTCCAATATCTCAGCCGCAGGACAACCGCCATGGAGATAATTTCCATCTGTCTCCTGGCAGCCCTGACCCTTCTGTTTGTCACCCATTTTTCTATGCGGGCGAGCACGGCCATGACGGTCGAATGGAGAAGCGATGCCGACACTAAATCCATGCTCAAAGACTTAAGAACCATGAAAGACAAAGACCCGGCCGATCATCCAAAGATTGTCCTTGGTATCAGCGATATCTTTTTTCCGTCCATGCAATATTATTTGAAGCGCGGCAACTCGACCTGGCTGGAGGTCAACACGGCGCCCCCCTATCAGGGCAATGATTTCTATTATTTGGAGGACACGCTGAGCAGCACCCGGAGAATTCTCCCCCGGATGATTCTCCTCGAGACTTACCCCCTGTCCGGGAATGTTTTATTCAGGCCCAAAATCGAATGACATTTTCGGGCCCGGCGACCCGCCCTTTTTTTGGAGATGAACTGTCTTGACAACGCCCCTCTTTTGTTTTTATATGACCTGAGTTAAAACGGTTTGGACGGAAGATGAAACTCTTTAAAAAAGCGGAGACGATAGCCTTCCCCGTTCTCCTCTTCGGCTCTTCCCTGTTCTTTCTCACCTATGAGATCCTGAGGACCGTTCAGGTCGATATCACATACGATGAGGCCACGACCTATCTGAATTATCTGACGGGGGATCCCCTCTACGTTTTGAATTTTGTCTCCACCAACAATCATTTCCTGAACACCCTTTTGGCCAGGATTTTTTGCTTTTTTGGCGGGAACGCCGAATGGGTCCTCCGCCTTCCCAGTCTGCTGGGCTATGTCTTGTACCTGGTTTTCTCCTTTATGATTGTCAATAAGCTGTCCAACAAGATCATCGCCGCCGCCGGCTTTCTGCTCTTGAACTTCAATCCTTATGTCATGGATTTCTTCGGGCTGTGCAGGGGGTATGGATTATCCCTGGGGCTCTTGATGGCCTCCTTTTTCTTTTATGTTTCCTTTTTAGAACGTATTTCCCGGCAGAAACAGGAGGGTTACCGGGACCTGTCCTGGTCGCTCGGGTTGGCCGCGTGTTCAGTCTTGGCCAACCTGGCCCTGCTCAATGTCTATGCCGTTCTGGTCTTCATGGCGCTGGTTTTCTTTGTTGTTTTGAACAGGAAAAAGCCCAGTGTTGGAGTTATTCCTCCTGCCGTCCGGGAACCCTCCCCCTTGAGAAAAATCCTCGGCGCGGTCCTGGTCCTCTTTGTTCTTTTTTTCAACCTCATTTTGATCGCCCAAGATTTCATCTTTTCAGAGAAATTCACAGAGCCCCTGACCATTCGAATTTCCGGTTCCGGGTTCAGCGAGGAGGACCGCCGGGCGAGCGTTGTCTCCGGTGTCAGCCTTTTCCACGGGGACCTGCCTTTCGATTATCAAAACGGCCTCTGGACTTCGAACAGGGCATCGTATTTGGCCGCCGTTAAGTTCCTCGTTCCCCTGTCCGCCCTGGACAACATCGAAGCGATTGAAATCCGCATCGGCCGTGAACAATTTCAATACTCGCCCCAAACCATTCGGAAATGGGCAAAGGCCCGGATAAAAAAATATGATGTTCTTTCGAGCGACGAATCGGCCTCGCTCCGGAGGTCTCTGTTCCCTCCCCTGAAAAACGTGATCAATTGGGGCGGAGACCGCCCCTTTTTCCTCTCGATCTCGCGCCGGGCCATCCTCGTCTTCGGCCTCTTCGCCGGCGTCACGTTGCTCGTTTTTTTTCTGGGCCGGCTGTTGAACCGGTTGAAAATTCTGACCAGGGAACAATTCCGGCCACCGGTCAATATCACCCTGATGCTGGTCGCCCTCCAAGCCTATCCGATCTTCCTTTTTAAGAAAAATCAGATCTTCTTCGGGGGAGAGACGGGCTTTATCCAGGATACGGTCTTGACCCTCATCCGGAGCTCATTCTACGGAAAAAGCTATTTCTCCGGCCAGGAATCTTCGATATGGATTCTGATCCTTTTATCGTTCCTGTTTTCGAGCTTTATCCTCGCCGTCCATTGTCGGAAGAAAACGACGGAAAAAATCAGGCCCGGCTTTTTCTTCATGGGAGTCCTTCTTCTCTCCGCTTTTTCGACCATAGTCCAAAAAATCCTGTTTCATTCATTTTATCTGTTCGAAAGAACGGCGCTGTTTTTCATCCCGATGTACTTGCTCTTCCTCATCTTCCTTTTCGGACCCCTCGGTGAGGGCCGCCCAAAAATCAAGATCCCGGCCGTCGGCTTTTTCTTGGGCCTGACCCTGTTCAGCGCTTTCCATTTTTCTCAAACCGCGAATACGCATTCGACGCGGGATTGGAAATTTGACGCCGACTCAAAACAGATGCTCGAATATTTAAGAAATTCGAAAGACAAGGACGCCGCCGTTCCCCCCACAATCCGGTTGGGAGTTCACTGGTCCGTCTTGCCGTCCATCAGTTTTTATCGTCTCCAAAAAAACATGACCTGGCTGGAGATCGACTTGGTGAACAAGCAGGGCCAATATCGCAATTTTGATTATTGCTATCTGCCGCCGGACCCCGCCTTGGAATATTTTCTTCGTAATACCAGTCAGATCATCGTCGCAAAAAGATACAAGACATCCGGATATCTTTTATTGAAGACGAAGATAAAGCCGTCGCCCACGGGCCGCTGAGCGTCATTTTAATTTCTTTGGTGGGGTCTCGGCCTCAACTGATCTCCCCGGTCAGGTAGGCCCGCGTCCGGGGGTCCTTGGGGTGGGCAAAAACTTCGGCGGCCGGGCCGTGCTCGACGAGCTCGCCGAGATAGAGAAAGGCCAAATAGTCGGCAATCCGCCGCGCCTGCCGAAGGATATGGGTCACCACGATCACCGTGTATTCCGATTTGAGCTCGATCAGCCGGCGCTCGACATTCTGGCTCGACTGCGGGTCCAGGGCCGATGTGGGCTCATCGCCCAGGATGATCTCGGGCTCGACCGCCAGGCCCCGCGCCAGGCAGAGCCTCTGCTGCTGGCCCACCGACAGCCTGGAGGCCGGCTCATGAAGGCGGTCTTTGACTTCATCCCAGAGCCCGGCCACCCTGAGATGTTCCTCGACGATCCGGCTCAGTTTTTTCTTGTCCGGGCTGTTGTGCAGCCGAGGGCCGTAGGCGACGTTATCGAAGATGGACATCGGCAGCACCTGGGGTTTCTGGGACAACAAGCCCATCTTTTTCCGGATGTGAGTCACCTCGATCTTGGGATCATAGATATCCTCGCCGTCGACAAAAATCTGGCCTTCGACCTTGACGCCGTCGACGGAATCGAGGAGCCTGTTCAGCGATTTGAGGAGCGTCGTCTTGCCGCACCCCGACGGTCCGATGATGACCGTGATCTTCCTATCCGGGATATCCAGCGTGACATTCTTGAGAGCCTGCTGCGCTCCGTAAGAAACGCTGAGGTTCTGGATGCTGATGTGCGTTTGAAAATCCATCGTTCTCACCTATTGCCTTGTC
>JAPKZH010000500.1 GCA_026393905.1 Candidatus Aminicenantota bacterium | reverse complement strand
CCTGTAGGCAAAACTTTTGACAAGATCGGGCGCGACAAGGTGGTTGCCCAAGGCCAGGGCATTCAGCATCCTGAGGGTGAGAGTGCCGTCTCTTTGATATTGTTCGAGCTGTTCTTTGGTCGGAGGTTCGAGGGCCCAGGCCGAGGAAAAACAAACAAGCACAACAATGATGAATAATCTTTTGCGCAACATCGAAGATAGTTTAGCAATTTACCCGCCAAAGTTCAAATGCCGCGCGTTTGACGTAAGTATCCGTTTGTGTGATTTCTATCGGTGCCGGAATCGCCCCCGAGCCCCTTGGGAACCAGTCCCGTCGGTTCCCCCCGCCGAAAGGCCGTCGGGGCCCCCCTCCGCTAGGGGGCCTCGGGGGCGACTCCGACACCTCTTTGAAATCACATATTTAGATGCTTCGCGGGTTTGACTGGGATCAGGCTTTCCCCTATGATAATTTTTATGATTCTCAATAATCATTTTGAAATACGAGATCAATAATAATGTTTGACCAGCTTTCGGACCGGCTCCAGAAGGTGATGAAGTTCCTCCGCGGCGAGGGAAAAGTCACCGAGAAAAACATGGCTGAGGCCCTCAAGATGATCCGCTTAGCCCTGCTCGAGGCCGACGTCAACTACAAGGTTGTCAAGGATTTCGAGCAGAAAATCAAAGTCAAAGCCCTCAACCAGGACGTCCTCGACAGCCTCACGCCGGCGCAGCAGGTCATCAAAATCGTCCGGGACGAGCTGACCGAGATCCTGGGCGGGTCGGACAAGCCGTTGACTTTTTCAAGCGCACCGCCTTCCATTTTCATGCTGGTCGGGCTGCAGGGAAGCGGGAAGACGACGACTTGCGGAAAGCTGGCCAAGTGGGCGCTCGGCCGGGGGAAAAACCCGCTTCTCGTCTCCTTCGACATGAAAAGGGCGGCGGCTCAGGACCAGCTGAGAATGATCGCCGGAAACCTCAAGCTTCCTTTTTACGAAATGACCTCATCGCAGATGGCCGCCCCTGAAGACGCCCTGAGCGAGCTCATGAAATTCACCAGAAACCGCGGCTACGACCTTCTGCTGGTCGATACGGCGGGACGCCTGCATGTGGACGAGGAGTTGATGGATGAGTTACGGCTGGTCAAGAATATCCTCAATCCCGTCGAGGTGATCTACGTTGGCGATTCGATGACCGGCCAGGACGCCGTCAAGAGCGCCCAAGCCTTCGCCGAAAAGATCGGCCTGACCTCGGTCATCCTGACTAAGCTGGACGGGGATGCCCGGGGCGGCGCCGCTCTATCGATTGTTTCCGTTACGGGGATGCCCATCAAATTCGTCGGCGTAGGGGAGAAGTTCGACAAGTTGGACGTTTTTTATCCGGACCGCATGGCCTCCCGCATCCTGGGCCTTGGCGATATCCTGACGCTGATCGAAAAGGCCGAGCAGGAGGCCGACCAGGAAGAGGCCGAAGAACTGGCCCGCAAGATCCGCAAGCAGGAGTTTACGCTCGAGGATTTCAAGAAACAGCTGGGTCACCTCAAAAAGATGGGATCCCTATCCGGCGTGCTCAGCCACCTGCCGGGGACGGGGCCGTTTAAAAACCTGGACAAGGTTTAGGTCGATGACCGGCAGATCCTCCATTTCGAGGCGATCATCAACGCCATGACGCCGGGGGAACGGCTCGACCCCAGGATCATCAACGGCAGCCGGCGCCAGCGGATCGCCCGGGGAAGCGGTCGTCCCGTCCACGAGGTCAACCAGCTCCTCAAGCAGTTCCAGGACATGCAGAAGATGATCAAAAAGTCGGCCTTCCAGAAGATCTTTTCCTCATTCCGCTGAGTGTCAGGGGAAAAGGCCGGTCCTGCTTAGTCTCTTTTCCTTAGAATCCCATGCCGTTCAATTTCTCAAACTGGAATCCGGGAGAAAAGTCGCGGGTCAAACGGTCTCTGCAATCAGGAAGGATTTTCTTTTTTTCCCGGTTCAGCGCTCTGACTGCATAGCTTATAGATCTTTTCCAGAAGGATCGTCGAGTTGATCGGCTTTTCAATATAATCGTCCGCGCCGCAGTCCCTGGTGAGGGGTCTGAATGCCGAACCCTTGTAGACGGCCGTCATCATGATGACTATTGTCCCGCTCAAATCCGGGTCTTGTTTGACTTTCTTGCACAGGGCGAGGCCGTCGAGCTTGGGAAGGACAAGGTCGCTGATGAGAATATCGGGCTTTTCTTTCCTGACCAATTCTAGGGCTGCCTGTCCGTCTTGAGCGGAATAGACATAGAACGAATTGTCGGCCAGAACATGGTCGAGCATCTGGAGCGTAACCCTGTCATCATCGGCGACGACAATTTTCCTGTTCATTTTTCCGTCAGGTTAATATAACCTTTCTCTATTCCTTTGGCAACTGCGAATTCCCAAACCGGGCATTTGTCTTTGAGGCGAATCTGGTATATAAAAAGATTGGTTCAGGATCGAAATCCAGGAGGCCCTATGAGAAAATCCGGGCTTTTCTTCAAGCTGGGGCTATTATCCGTTTTTTTGAGTCTTCTCATGGGCATCTGGCTGACAACTGCATGCCGGCAGGCGGGGGGAAAGCCGGGCCAGGCGCTATCCGTTGAAGTGTCCGTGGACAAGCTGCGGCCGAAACCCGGCGATACGGTCCAGGTCAGTGTTTGGGTGAAAAAAGCCGGGACGCTTAATAAGCTGAAGCTCCAGTCCACTCTCCTGGTGCCGACGCTCGGGGCGGGCATCCTGGAATTGAGCCTTGCCAGCCAGGAACTCGGGCTCTACAAGGGCCAGATCTCCCTTCCCGCCAAAGCGCCGGCCGGCTTCTATGCGGTCACCGTCACAGCTGTCCTTGGCTCCTTGAAGGCCGTCGGCAAAGCCAGCTTCATCGTCGGCAAGATTATCGGCGATTTCATGATCGTGAGCGCTTTGCCCGAGGGCGGCGTGGAAGAGGACGCCGCCGTCTACATGAAGAATTTTATGGGCGTCGGCGGGAACATGCTCATCGTCCACGATATCATCAACAAGAAGGCCTGGTATCCCTCCAAAATCTGCGCCCAGGCCGCCGAGGATAATACCCCCGATGACAGGGTCGGGACCACGCTTAAGCTAGCCGACAAATTTGGGCTCCCCTTGATGATCACCGTGGTCTGGGACATGACGAAAAAAATGCCCTATGCCGAGTATATGCAGAGCACTAAGGCCGTCATGAAAGAGCTGTGGGACCTCTACGGCCGCCATCCGTCCCTGATCGGGTTCTATAGCTACCAAGAGGGAAGCGGGACCTACCTGGCCGCCCATGTCCGTGAGTTTTCCGATGCCGTCAAGTCCCTCAACAAGGGGCTCCTCTCCGGCTGCGCTCCTTATATCGATGACCCGCTGCTGGCCGGATACCTGGCCGCGATCGAGAACCTGGATGTCGTGATTTATCAGGGGGCGGTCATGGCTTCCTACCGCCCGGATAACCGGAAATGTTTCGCCATCCGGCGGACCAAGGATTTCGCTTCCCTTTCGGCGGGCGCAACGCTCCAAAAGAATAAGATCGCCCTCTCCCATGTCGAGCTCTTCGGCTATCTGGAGAGAAGTTACGCCGGCGCCTATTTGGCCGGCCCCGAGGATATCTCCGGCCAGATCATGAGCGCGGCGTCCTGCTATGGGCCCGACGGGATCACTCTGTTCACCTATCATTACAATATCTATACGATGGGCAAAAAAATCCCTGATGTCCAGAAATGCGCGGCCGCGGTCGAGCAGGCTTTGAAAGCCTATCCCTGGATCGCCCGGGAGGCCGCTAACGATCCCAGCGGCATCGGCATCTATATCCCCTACAGCGATTGGTGGGCGGATCGCTGGACGGAGAGCATCATCCCGGTCCTTGATGGATTCCGGAAGCTGGGCGCGGCGGTCGAAATCGTTCCTTTCATTCCGCCGAAGGGTGAGGAGATCCTGCCGTACTATCCTTTTCACCTGAACGAAGAGCAGTTGGAATACCTGCTCTCGCATAAATCGGTGCTGGTCCTGCCGGACATCGCCGGCATGCAGGATACGGACAGCCTCCTTCTCAAGGCTTTTGTCGAGCGGGGAGGGGCGGCCGTTTTGTTCGGCCCGCGCATTCCCTTTGGTGATCAGTTCAACCGAGAAGACCTGGTCGGCGGAGAAGAGGGGAAATCCGCGAAACACTGGCGGGTCGAAGTCAAGGAGCCGATGTTTGCGCGCGCCCGACAAGGGAAGGCCTTTGATTTTCCGGCTGTCTCCTGTCCGTCATGGACGCCGACGACGGCCCAAAGCGCGGCGGTTTTCGAGGACGGTTCGACGGCGGCGCTGATCAACGAGTTCGGCAAGGGCCTTGTCATAACCATTCCCGTGGGCCTTCCTGATTCGGTCGAGATCATGCCCGACCTCATCCGCGATGTCCTGGACCTGGCCCTGTCCCGGGTGGGCCGGACGAGGCCTTTCGATATCGAGGGAGGAAAGGAAGATATGGATTTCGCCCTGTCTTCCACCGGCGGCGAATACCGGCTGGCTGCGGTTAACTATGGGCAGAAGCCCACGGACCTGGTGATCTATCCGCTGAACCTGGCGCCCGCCCAATCTTATGTCCTGACCGACCTGCGGTCGGGTAAGACGAACGTCAGGCTCGGCAAGGACTTTTATCAGATCCGGATGACGGTCAGGAGCGGCGATTTCATCGCCCTCAAGATCAAAGCCGAGGAATGAACGGGCAAAGAGCGCCGTGGGTCATTGCCTGAAACGGGACGTTTTCAAGATAGGATTTGAACCTGAAGCCGGGAAGCCTGTCGAAGTCTCTTTTGTTGGGTAAGAGATGAGTTCAGGGAAGCCCGAGATGCGGCACGACATGGCGACCTTGACATCGATCACTGTCCGGCGATACCATTTTGGCTTGATGAACAGCCTGGATTCCGAGCCCAAAAAGGGGATAAGTTGCCTGGCGGGAAAAAGTAAATTCCTATCAACATCCTGCCCGCTTTCGGCGTCTGGACTGTCAATGTGGCCGGCCTTTATGCTATCGTTAACTGCAAAAAAAAGAGTAAGCAAAAAACCTGAGGTTGGGGCTTGAATCCTGCAAAGAGCCGAAGACGGTTTTGGTGCTTGGCTATAATTTCTAGCCTGCTCTGCTCAATGGCCTGCCAGGACCGAATCTTCGATAATCCTTTTGACCCCGAGATTAGCGAAGTGATCTTTGAAGTGGTCAACACCATCTTTACCCCTTCGACCATCCCTCTCGGTCTCACCTGGGACGGCAGCACACTTTGGAATGTCGACGGGAATAGCAATACCCTCTATTGTTTGAACAGAACCAATGGCGCTCAGATCAGAGCTCTGACATCGCCCCTCCCCTCGACAACGGGAATCGCCTATGATGGCCATGACCTCTGGATTTGTAGCGAGACGACGGTCGAAGTTTACAAGATCAACCTGCTCAACGGAGAGATTCAGAAGAGGCTCCATCTTCAACGGGGATCATTCACGGCGATCGGATACGGACAGCAGGCACTCTGGCTTGCCGACCTTCAGTCAAACACAATTCATAGAGTCAACCCGGAAACGGGTGAGATCCAATTTTCATTTTCCAATCCTGGAGTCCGGGTCGACGGCATGACCTTTAATGGGGGATCCCTCTGGATTTCAGACCCAACGTCTCTGACGATTTACGAGCTGACGCCGGAGGGCATCGTCAAAAGGAGATTTCTTTCGCCCGGTCAGTCGCCGAGGGGCTTGGCTTTTGATGGATATTATCTCTGGAACGTTGATGGAAATCAAAAAATCTATCAGCTCAGAGTGATAAAGTGATATCCCGGAGAGGGCTCTATGGCGCTTTCCTGATCCTTGTCTTTCATCCCTGCCTCTCCATATCCGCAGAAAAAATTCTTCTCCAGCTTAAGGGGCGATACATCGCCTACAGCTATGATCACAATCAGCTTGTCGGCGAGGGCGTCGAATTTGTCTGCGCCTCCATTTCCGGCAAGAGCCTGCACATCAAGGCCGACCTCAAATCCCTCACCTGTTGTGCCCGGGGGGATTTATCCTTAAAAAAAGACGGCTCTCTGCACTCTGGAGATGAATTCTATTTCGATCTTAAGACAGGTCGGGGAATCCTTGTTCGCTACGATAAAAAAATTGAAATGATCGGGATCGGAGACGAAAAAAAGGAGGATGGTCTCCCGGGCCGTGGAGTCTTGGAGGATATTGAGCTGGAAAAGATCAGGAAATCCCTGATTTATTTCGCAGGTCGGCAGGTTGAAATCACGGCCAACTCGGAGGTTTTCGGCTACGGGATGATCCTCTATCTGGAAGGTGTCGAATCCTTGAAGTTTAAGAAGATCAAAATGTCTGAAGGGATCAAACAACGCTCCGGCGGATTCTCTTTGGACAAGATCTGGTACACGAACTCCCAGGGGCTCATGGTCAAAGGAAGCTATTTCTTTGAGAAAAAGGATAAGATGCACAGCCTCAACCAGCTGAGCTATGAGGAACGTTCGTTGTTGAAGAACTATCGGGGCTTGGAGCGGCAATTCGATTTCATGACCTCGACCACCCTTGACGCAAGCAAGAAACTCCGCATGGGACTGACGGGCAATTACAATTCAAGCGGGCTCTGGAATTCGCAGTTCTTATTGAGCCAGAGCTGGAAACAGGACTTCAAGACGCAATTGGACTTTTCTTACAACAAGCAGATCAACCTTAAAGGGGAGGCTTGGTTCGGCTTACAATCTTTTTTTAACGCCGGCAAATATGGAAACCTCTCTTTTCAGGGCCGCTATGAAATTCAGAACCAGATCTTGACGAGGATCTCCTATGGAGCCCGGTTCCTCAAAAATCTCGAGTTCCTCACCACGGCCTCTTACTCCAGGATTAAGAGTAGCTGGGAAAATATTTACACAGGGATCCTGACGGGGGATATGTCCGTCTCCTATCGAACGGATCTCTTCAACCTGGCCACGGATTACTATCTGAATTATGACCTTTTCGGAAGCCAACTCCTGTCCCAGCCTCAGCTCAAGGTCGGAATGAATCCCATAAGTTTTTACGGCGGCCATCTTTTCGCAAATTTTTATAATATCTTTATTTATAATAATTTCAAAAGAGACAAGCTTTCCCAAAAGAGCTACAGCAACAATACCGTCTTTTATCTCAACACGCAACCCATGGCTGTTTGGGATTCTTTCCATCTGAATTTCAACTTGGCGCTAGAGCAGTTTCTCGAGAAAGAGGGCCGAAATTTTACCTCGGGCGGAGCGATCGTTCGGGCCTCACAAGATCTGTGGAGGGGACTTTCCCTTCAGGCCGTCTACAGCATTCAGTCCAGGCGGAAGACCATGAACTGGCTGATCGAAGGAACGAGCAGCCAGGACCTCAGCCTTATGCTCAGATTATCTTTGGCCGAGAACCTCAATGGATGGATTTCATTTTCTTTTGATCCGAAGAATAACGTGTGGCGTTATTCTTTGGCTGACATATCCCTTGGCGTGTTCAAAAACTGGAGGCTTCATTCCTTGGCGAATTATGATTTTCTGCTCAAGAAGCTGGAAAATATTGATCTCTATCTGATCCGGGAGGCGGGGCGCTTCCAGCTCCGGTTTATCTGGAGAAGCCTGTCCAGGCAATTCTTGGTGGAGCTCGTGCCCCGATGAGACAAAAATGCTGCTTCTGGCTCGTTCTCTTCGCTTGTTCTGTCTTCGTCTCAGCCTGCCTCTCTTTCAAGATTCCGCCGCTTTCTTTGCCTGAAAACTATCTAGAATCGATAGAGCTCTCGAAAAAGATCGAAATCAGAGGCGATCTGCTCAGTCCAGTCGAAACGTCGACTGTCTTCAGCCCCATTGATCGTGTCGTCTGTTTGATCCGGCTGAGAAATGTTCTAGGGAAGATTCAGCTGAGATGGAAATGGTACGCGCCCGACCGAGTCTTGGCCAGGGATGCAGGAAACATCGTTATTAACGCCGACGAAAAATATTTAGATGTTGTGACGGCTTCCGATCCTCTAAGGCCGAGTTCGCTCGAGAAGGAAGAAGGGGATTGGACCGTGTGTGTCTTTATCAACGATGCTCTTGCGGGTGTCCAAAAATTTGTTGTAAAGAAATAATACACCAAAGTCGTTCTTACCAGGGAGCCTTAGGTCGAACGAAGAGTTCATTGACGATCCCCAGAGGCGAGCTCGTCTCCAGGAAGAGGCGAAAGCGGGATTCATCCGGGAACTCGAACGCCGATAGGTCGAGGAGAAGAGGAACGGCAGCCAAATCGCTCTCTATCGCAGGGGGCTTGACAAAGAGGTTTGAGTTGAAATAGAATTTTTCCAAATAAGAACGACTTTTAAGGAGGGAGGAACGCAATGTTTATTTCCAATCATGCGTCGAAGAAAGCGGCCTATTTGGCCATTTTGGCGTTTTTCCTTTTTCTCGCCAACACCTCATTTTCCGAAACGCTCACAGGCGCCCAGCAGAAGCCTGATGAGCTGATCAAGGAAGGCATTGATCTTTATAATAGCGGACAATACGAAAAAGCTATCACGACACTGAATCAGGTGGAAGGGCTGAAGCCGAACAAGCGCTTATTATCCGAGGCCTATTTCTACCTTTCTCTGTGCTATTTCCAGTTGGGTGATACAGAGAACACAAAACAGTTTATCAATAAAACAATCCAGGTCGAGCCAAAGAAGACGATCGATGGGACCAAGTATGCTCCGGATTATGTTGCATTGTTCAAACAAGCCCAGGGCGAGGTTCCCACTGTGGCGACCCGTGAAGCAAGACCAGGGGGCGGCATCAAAATCGGCCGCATTGCTTTGGTTGGAGCGGTCGTCGTTGCCGTTGGCGCCGCCGCTTATTTTCTATTTATTAGGGAGGATACCGGAGATATCCAGGTCAGCTCGACCCCGACCGCAGCTCAAGTCTTCCTCGATGGTGCAGACACCGGCTGGAAGACCAATTGCACCTTGGCCGAAATCTCTCCGGGCGATCATATGATCAAGCTCGTCAAAGATGGATACACGGATTATGAACAAAAGGTTTCCGTTAAACGGGGAAATACGGCGACGCTCAACATCACTCTGCCCGCCATTCCGATTCGGGTGACGAAGCCTGCTGCCGGCTCCACTTGGGTCAAAGGTCAAATCATCGAAATCAAATGGGAGACAGGAACAAGCTCCAGCCTGAGATTCCTCCAAAGGACAAGCCAATTCAGTGACTTCGCCAACGAATCTTCTTACCTCAGAAGGATGAGTGCCTTTCAAACGCGCTCCGCTTTTCAGAGAGAAAGCGGAAAAAGCAGGATGGATTCTGAAGGCTCAGGATCCGGCTCCGCCCTCGCTTTAAAAAAAGGGTTCATCAGCTCTGAACGAGAGGGCGAAAATCCCGTGTCATCCTCAGTCGGCAAGGACAACGGCCGTCCAGACCTTTCTTTAAGGTCTCAAGATATCAGAGCTCAGAGCCTCTATGAGAGAAAAGGTTCCCCGTCATCTCCGGCTTCAGAAGCGACCCAGACAGGCCAAGGCTCCGGCAGAACGGGTGTCGCTCAAAAAGCCAATCTTCTTGATATCTCGAAAGTCAAGATCGAGCTCTACAAGGGAGCCGATGTCGTCGAAACGATCGAATCCTCCACGGATAATGATGGAAGTCAGAATTGGACAGTCCCGACGACGACGGCCGACAGGACCGATTATAAGATCAGAATTTCCTGCGCTTCGGATCTGAAAATTTATGGCGAAAGCGGCAACTTCGCGATCACGGCCGCCAATCTCGTTGTCACCCAGCCGACGTCAACCACCTTTTGGGGGAAAGGAGAAACGAAGGATATCAAATGGACGAGCACGGTCTCCGGAAGTGTCAGGATTGATCTCCTAAAAGGGACAACTCCCTATTTTCCGATCGTGGACAATACCGCGAATAGCGGATCGTTCACCTGGACGATTTCCCCGGATCTTGAGGATAGAACGGATTACCGGATCAGGATCACCCATCTTTCCGACGCGAACGTGAAAGGAGAGAGTCCGGCGTTCATCATCACCAAATTGACCTACGATGTCGATGCCGTTATAACCGGGCTTATGGCGCCGATCGGGATAACAATTGATCATGCCGGCAATGCTCATGTCGTGGAAGGAGACCTTAGCAGGGTGCAAAAATTCATCCCGGCCTCAGGACCATTTTCTCCGATAATAGCACCCTACGGGGGTGGCCTTAATCAGCCCAGGGGCATCGTGGCCGACACGATGGGCGGTTTTGTTTATGTTGTGGATAGTGGAAACCACCGGATTAGGAAATTCGATACGAACGGGAATCTGATCGCGACAATAGGAGGACTCGGAAGCAGCGATGGACAGTTCGATTCGCCGCATGGAATCGCCATTGATATTTATGGCAATATCTATGTCACAGATAGAAACAATAAGCGCGTTCAAAAATTCTCGCCGGCTTTAACTTGGATCCAGAGCTGGTCTGTTTCAGCGGATCCCCTTGGAATCGCCTGCGATAGCGGCCGAAATAGTCTCTACGTTGCTGATTACGCCGATAAACGAATTCTCGTCTACAGCTTGGACGGGGCATTTTATCGAAGCTTCAGTGTGGCAGGGCGTCCGATCGGCGTCGCCGTTGATAAGTCGGGCTTTGTCTATGTCACGGATGTCGAAAATCACAGCTTCCTGAAATACACGCCAGAGGGCGTATTGTTGTGCCGAAAGGGAAGCTATGGGGACGGCTATGATCAATTTAAGGTCCCCGCGGACATCTGTTTTGACAGCTTTGGACGCCTGCTCATCACCAGCTTCGAAGGCAACAGGGTTCAAAGGTTTAAATAAGGGAAAGACTCGGCATTCGCCCGATTTGGAGGATCTCGGGGAGGCGGTGTTTTATCGCTTCTCATGATATTCGGCGCGGCCGGCCCCTCGACCGAGATATTTTTTCGAGGGCCAGAGACTTCCGGGAACGTCGGCCGTTTTTCTGCACGAGATTTGAGCTAAGACGAATAACGATTGACTTTTTGCTTTCTTTTCAATAGATTTTTATATAGATAAAGGTGGAGGAGTTCAAATTACTTCGGGGCAGGGATAGCTAGCCAGAAAGAAGGTGTCGATCTCTGCGTCCTGATAAAGCGAAGGGCGGTAGCCTACTTTTTTTGTCATGCGAGTCCGGTTAAAAGTCCTGAAAGATACCCCGCCCTGCTGGGAGCACGTCTTTGAGATGGATAAAGATATCATCCTGATCGGTCGAGATCCTAAGAATGAGCTGCAGTTGGAGGGCACGAGCAGCGGTGTTAGCCGACAGCATACCAAGCTCGTTCGTCACGGCGATTCCTACGTCATCATGGATCTCGAGAGCCGCAATGGAACTCTCCTCAACGATAAAAAGCTCAACCCCATGGTCGAGCACGCTCTCCACAACGGGGATCTGATCCATATTTGCGAGTTCGTCATCGAATTTTCCGCGGAACAATTGGAGGTCAAACCTGAGGCGGACTTCATTCCGGAACCAGAACATTCCCCTCCCTTCGCCGAGGAATCTCAGAAATTGATGGCGGCTCTCGATCAGATCTGTCAGAGATTCGAGCGAGAAGAATCTTCCCTAAAAGAGGAGGCTCTCCAGGGAGCGCTGAGCCATTCTCTCGAGAGAGCCACCTTGAACAAAGCGGCCGAGATCCTGAGCCAAGTCCTCCAATCGAAAACAGGACCCCCGGCCTCTTTCCCCGCTCCTCCACAAAAAGACCGGGGGTTGGATATCTCGTCCAACTATGACCGCGTCGAGAGGGCGATCGCTGTTCTCCTGGATTTTTTTGTCAAGATGATCCAAGCCCTCGATGAGTTCGAGATATTTTTCCTGGATAAAACGATGACGAGCATTATCGTCCCCCCCAAGTCCAAGTCGTCAAAACCAGCCAAATCGTTCTCATTCGGTAAGTGTACGGCCAATGAGCTTAAGGAGTATCTTTTTGATCCGGAGATTTCTTTGCCGGAAGCTCAGAAAAGAATTAATTGCGTCCAGGCCAATGCCGAGAAGCTGATGATGCATCAGATCTCTCTCTTGGCCGGTTATAAGGCAGGCGTGACCGAAGGCACACAGCGACTCCTTCAAAAAATGAATCCGCAAAAATTCCGGCAAAAATTCGAGGAGAAGACGCTGAAGTTGGGTCCCTTCCGCCTCCGGTACAGCCTGATCCCGCTCTTGGCCACTCTCCAGGTTGTCAAAGAATTTTCGCGCATTCACCAGGAGCTCATCCAGGAGGATCCGGCGAAAATTGAACGGGACTATTTTCATAAACCCTATAAATCGGGCTACGAAAAAAGTATCAATAAAATCCCGGGGAGAAATCCGTCTTCTGATTAAAAGGCGGCCCCGGCTGAAGTTTCTGGAGTTTTCAAATCTGAGGTTTATGATGAATATGACGAAATGGGCGAACCGGTCAATGTTTTTGAGCGTCTTTCTCGGCCTCTCTGTCATCATGCTTTCCTTGATGTCCGGCTGTCTGGCCTCCGGACCAGTTTGGGTCTCTCTCCTCGGGACGGAGAAAATGAATGATGGACGTCCGGCCCTCGTTTGTCTTTACGAACTGAAAAGTTCCACGAATTTCATGGGAGTTCCTTTGGCGAGCTTTTGGAAGGAGGGAGAGAAAGCGTTCGGGAGCGATCTCGTCAAGGGAAAGACCGAAATCATGCTGAGTCCGCTCAAAACGGAATGGTTTCCACTCCAGGTTTCCAAGGAAACAAATTATATTGGAGTCGCTGTTGATTTTCGTAGAGCGGATGCTCAGGGGTGGCGGCTGGTCTATTCGCTGATCGAAAAAAAACCCAAAGAAATCTATCTCAGGGTGGTCGGGAACAGAGTCGAGATCGATAAAAAGAAGTAAAAACGGATGAGACCAAAAGGGAAGGAGTGAAAAATCCCATGTCGAGCCATCAAAAGGTTGTCTGGCACGAAGGGTTGAGGTTGGATCCCCATCATTTCCAACAGTGGGATCGCTACCATTCCTATCTGCTCGATTTCCGGCTGCAGTCCGTGGCTCCCCACGCTTGGGGGGTCCTGGACTTGGCCATCGACAGAGAGGCGCTTCTGAACGGGCAATTCCGGCTGCTCCAGTGCAGGGGCGTGACACAGGACGGCTTAGCCTTCAACATCCCGGAAGACGACCCGGCGCCTCTCGCCCAAAACTTCAAAGATCAGTTTGCTCCCACCGACCGAGAGCTGAGCGTCTATCTGACGATTCCGGCCGAGAGGAATCGAGGGATTAACTGCAGGCTGGAGCGAGAAACAGAGCCCAAGGACGTTCGTTTTGTCGGCGTTCAAATTTCGGTGACCGATGACAACACCGGAATCGATGAGAGGACAATCACGGCCGCCCAAAAGAATTTCCAGATCCGCTTCGGGAATGCCTCTCTCCAGGAACTCAGCGTCCTGAAAATCGCAGAAGTCGTCCGCTCCGTCGATGGAAGCTTCGTTCCGAGTGATACGTTTATTCCCACGTGCGCGGCTCTCGGAGCCTCGGACCGCCTCGTGACGATCACCCGTCGACTCCTCGAGCTGCTGATCGCCAAGGGCTCCTCCATTGCTTCCGTGGGACCGGCGGCCGGTCGCAGAGAGATTTCGCCAAGTGATTTAAACCTGCTTTTGGCGCTTCAGGCTATCAACTCTGCGATCCCCTTGGTCAGTCACTTCTATCATCTGCCCAAACGCCATCCTGAAGAGCTCTACGTGTGCTTGCTGGCTTTGGCTGGACAGTTGGCAACCTTCGCCCCGGCCGCGGGGACACAGCCTCGAAATCTTCCCGTCTACGAGCATGAGAATCTTTCTCGGTGTTTTAATGCCCTGGACACCGAGATCCGAATCCTCCTGGACAACCTTGTCCTCGTGGCCAAGTATGTCTCCTTGCCTTTGGAAAAAATCGGGGAATCCATGTATACGGGCCGCATCCCCGATCCGGGTCTCTTCCAGAAAGCGTTGTTTTACCTGGTTGTCGGTGGCGAGATGCCCGAGCGAGATATGATCGATCAGATTCCCACAAACATTCGCGTCGCCTCCCCGGATATGATCAACGCCGTGCTCATCAGCTTTCGCAAAGCGCTTCCCCTCAAGTATGCCCCCGTGCCGCCGGCCGGATTGCCCAAGAAGGAAGGAGTCCTGTATTTTCAGCTTGAGCCCGAAGGGGCATTCTGGGAGGCCATTATCCGGAGCCAAGCCCTGAGCATCTTTGTGCCCGCCGAGCTTAGAAGCTTAAGGTTCGAAGCCATTGCCGTCTAGAGGGCATGCTCAATAAAAAAAACTGGAAAACCATGAAAAAACAAGACGCCGAAAGTCTAGCCCCGGACAGGCCGATATCGATCGATCTGTCTGAAGTTTTTGGACCGGTCTTGACGCTGATCATGCAGTTGCGACAAGCCCGCGACTTTGGGAATCCCGGTATTCTTAGGCAGCGCGTCCGTGAGCTCCTCGAGCGAACGGAACGGGAGGCTCAAAAGACCGGTTTTGCTCAGGCGGACATTCGCTCGGCCGAGTTTGCCTTGGTTGCCTTTCTGGATGAAACCATCATTGCCTCGGAGTGGAACCAGAAGGACGAATGGCTGACCCGGCCTCTTCAGCTTGAGTTGTTTGACCGCTTTGATGCCGGAGAAGAATTTTTCACCAAACTCGACCGTTTGCGTCAGCGCCCCATGGACAACCTGAGCTTGCTCAGGGTTTATTATCTATGCCTCGCTCTTGGATTCCGGGGAAAATATCAAGTTCTCGAGCGAGATAAAATCCGGCAGCTGATCGAAGACATTTATGCCGAAATCGCGCATCTCCAAAGGAAGCCCGTCCATGATCTCTCTCCCCACGGGCAAAGAAGGGATGAGATCGTCGATGTCGTCGTCCGGGAAGTGCCTCCCTGGATCATTGGAGTTTTTGCTCTGGCGGGGGGATTTTTCTTTTATCTCGTCATGTCCTTCCTGATTTCCAGGTCGGCCGATGAGGTCGTCCAGATCCTCAAAAACACGCTCTGACCAGAAAGCCATCTGTCTGATATCATTCTTGAATTAAGGAAAGATCGTCCATGAAAGGAATCATAAAAATTCAGAAGCGGAAACCCATCCTGACCGGGATTGCTTTTCTTCTGCTCATCATTCTGGTCTGGATGGGAGGCCGGTGGTTCGGATGGCCGCTGAATACCCGTCTGCTCGCTGTCCTGATCATCCTTTTTGGGGGTATCCTGTTGCTTCTCTTTAAGTCGATGCGGGCCAACCGGGATGCAGCCTCCCTGGAACGATCCATCAAGATGCAGGCCGAGGATCAAAAGCGATCGATAAGACCGGAGAAGAAGGCGGAGGTCGAGGAGCTCGAAAGGGACCTTCTCGTCGCGATTGAATCGCTCAAAAAGTCAAAGCTCGGCCGGGGAAGAAGCGGGCGGGCGGCTCTCTACTCTCTCCCCTGGTATATGTTCATCGGGCCGCCGGCCGCCGGCAAGACCACGGCGATCATCAATTCAGGCTTGGAATTTTCCTTCGGCTCCGACATCCGGGGCGTGGGCGGAACCCGCAACTGCGATTGGTTTTTCTCGAACTCGGCGATCCTGCTGGATACGGCCGGACGGTATATCACGGAGGACGAGGATAAGGAAGAATGGTTGGCTTTCTTGGATATCCTCAAAAAGCACCGCCGGCGAAGCCCGATTAACGGGGTCATTATCGGCATGAGTATCGCCGATCTCCTCAAAGCCTCCTTCGATGAACTCGAGTGGCATGCCAAGAACATCCGCCGCCGCATCGACGAGCTCATCCAACGACTGGGCGTTCGCTTTCCGGTTTATCTCGTCATCACCAAACTCGACCTTCTCCAGGGGTTTGTCGAGAACTTCGAACATCTCAGTCGAACAGAAAGGGAACAAATATGGGGATGCACGTTATCCCCCGAGGAAGTGAGTTCCTCCAGCCCCCGCGAGGTTTTTGAACAAGAATTTGATCTTCTGGTAAAAGCCCTTGATGATTTTCGTCTGAAGCGGCTCAGCCTCGCCCCGAAACGGGAGAGCCGAGGGAGAGTGTATGTTTTTCCCTTGGAATTTGCCGGGATCAAGGACAGTGTCGGTCAATTTATCGGGAAGCTCTTTCAGGCCAGCCCCTATCAAGAGGGTCCTATTTTTCGCGGCTTTTACCTCACCAGCGGCACCCAGGAAGGGGTTCCGATCGACCGGGTCATCCAGGCCGTGGCCAAGCAGTTCGATCTGCCTTCGGAGATGATCAGCGAACCAGAAGTCCAGAAAAAAAGCTACTTCATCAGAAGGCTTTTTACCGATATCGTTATCCCTGACCGGAACCTGGTGGCTCGGACTTCACGGGCGTCCACACAAAAAAACTTAATCCGGGCCGGCGTCATTTTCGGTTCGCTCATCTGTTTGGGGGCGTTCATTTTTGGCGTCTCTCAAGGGTATGTGCGCAGTCAGAGCAGCCTGAAAAGCGCGAAGGGGATGGCCGCTTTGATAAAAGATGTAAACTGGGAGAAGCGGGATTCTTATGTTGAAAATCTCAAGCATCTGGATGGCTTCCGGGAGAAGATGGTCGGCTTAGAGCAAAAAGAGATGAGGCATCCCCTCATCCGCTCAGGAATGTCCAGGACCGGCATGGTCCTCGAGGCCGCTCGTGAACTTTATTGTCGAAAAGGCAGCCCCTTCATTCAATATTATTACGATGAGCTAGAAAACCGTTTGAAAAAATTTCGGGGGGGAGAGGATTATCCCGCTTATGCCGTCCGGGACTTCTTCAAAGCGTACCTGCTTATGGGCGATGAAAGCCCCAGGCTTGATGGTTCGTATTCAGATTTCCTTAAGAAAGAGCTCATGGGAATTCCCAACCAGAAAATTTCGAACGAAAGCGCCGAAGAGATCAGCCCGCGGGTCGAACATCAGATAGAGTATTTTGTCCAAAGCTTTGGAAAAGAATGGATGTCGCCGTTTGAGAACGATAAGAATCTTGTCCAATCCATTCGGACCTTGATCAACAAGCCCATCGAACTGGAGGATGACTACCAGAACTTCATAAGAGACGCCCAATCCAAGCTTCCCCAGACATTCACCTTATCCCAGATTTTAAAAGGACAGCCCCAGGATTTTGTTTCCTGTGAGTTTAAGGTTCCGGGATCTTTCACCAAAGCGGGTTGGGAAGATGTTATCAAGCAGGCCATCGAAGACTGGAGTCAAATTCCGGAAAAGGAAAGCTGGATCCTCGGTCAAGCCCAGCCCGTGGGCCCTGATCTGCGCGACCCGAAAAAGCGGTCGGCAGGATTGAGAGAACTCTATTTCCAGGAGTATTCCCGCAACTGGTGGCAGTTTCTTCAGAGCATTCGCTATGCTCGCTTTGAAGATTTAAGTTCGGCTTCAGAAGCTTTGAAGATCTTGAGCGATCCCAAGGAGTCTCCCCTAAAACTTATCCTGGATGCTGTGGCTCGGCAGACTCGCTTCGAGATAGAGCCAACCTCGGGAGGGGGATTTGCCAAGGCGTTTAAGGGCGCGAGCCAGATATCTAGCAAGATACTAAAAAAACCTGTTCAAAAGAAGGCTGCAAAATTTGCCTTGGACAAGGCGTCCCCAGATTCTCCTAAGGAGGAACTCATTCAGGGGATCAACGAAAAATTTGCCAAGCTTCACAGTCTGAGCCCGGCGACGGGGGGAAAAGAGGAAAGCCCAAAAGAGCTCGCTGTTTTGCTTGCGCAGTATGCCACCTTGAAAGAGAAGCTCCAATATATCGAGAGTGACCCAGGCCTCAAAGCGAAAGAAGTCGCTGCGGGCGTACTCGAGAAGCAAGTAGGAGAGCTTCCAGACGCCATTAAGGTCATTCATACGACGCTGCCGGAGAGCGATTTCGACGCCGAGGCTAGAACGGCGCTCTTTGAACAGCCCCTCAGGAACGTATGGGGAGTCATTCTCAAAGAAGTTCAAAACGGTTTGAATGACGTTTGGCGCAACAATGTTTGTCAGCTCTATACGCAGAGTTTGGCTTCTTTTTATCCCTTTGATCCCCAGGGCAAAGACGACGCTCCTATGACTGAAGTTGCCCGGTTTTTCGATCCCAAGGAGGGGATTATCGGAAAATTCATCAATGAAGAACTCAAACTGTTTGTCAAGCTGGATACATGGAAGTCCATCACCTGGATGGATCAGGGACTTTCACTTTTCCCCCCGGCGGTGGACGCTCTCGAGAAAGCGGAAGCTATCCGGCAGGCTCTTTTTGAGGCCGGCAGTCTGAAAGTCAGCTTCAATCTTATGGCAGATTTTCCCGAGCCTGTGGGGGTGAAAGATGAAAAGAAGAAAATTGAAATAAAGAATTCAATCGACCAAATCTCTCTTGAAATCGCCGGAAAGCTTTATCCTTACAGGATGGGCCGCCCGGACCCCTTCGATTTCTCATGGCCCGGCACCGAAGGCCCCTTGGGCGCCAGCCTAACGATAAATTCCAAAAATTCCAAAAAGTATAACTATGAGCCCATAAAGTCTGACGGAGCCTGGGGCTGGTTCCGGCTGCTTGATAAAGCGGATATCACGGAGGTTACGCCGACGGAATGTAATATCCGCTGGTTATTTGGGCAGCCGGGCCTAAACCAGGTCAGAATCCAGTACAGGTTGAAGACGAAAAGTCCTTTTCATCCGTTCCGGAGCACCAAAGATTTCTTCCGTCTGCAATTGCCGGAGAGCTTGATCTCTGACATTGTCACGAACTAGACTGAACACCATGTCGAGCCCAGCATTTTTTTACGGGAAGCTTCCGAACTTTAGCGATTTCGTCCGCCACAACGCCAGCGGTTCGGAGGTCCGGGCTCTGGACCGGTGGCTCCAAGAAGGTCTCTATGCGGCCGCTCATCATTTCGGCCGGAACTGGAATGAGGCCTATGAAAGAACTTCAGCCTACCATTTTATTTTTTCACCCGAGGATACGGGAGGGGGCGTTCTGGTCGGCATCTTACAACCCAGCCGTGACAGGAGCGAAAGGAAGTATCCGTTCTGTGTGGCGCTCAAAGAAGAAAAAAGGACGTTCGATGAGAAGGCGATGCCCCTGATTCCTTTGGTTTTCGAGCTTTTTTTCGAGGAGTCCCGAGAAATCATCCAATTGGGGATGGAAGGGTTCTCCCTCTCGAATTTGGCGGAACGAATCGACGATTTGGGAACTTCGGTTGAGAAAAACGTAGAGGCCAGTCACCGGAGTTTTCGAGAGTATCTCGCCGAAACTACCCAAGAAAGTTTTTGGTCCGGCCTTTTCGGCAGCTTTAGCGATCCAAAGAAATTTCTCGTCGTCCATAATATCATTGAGATTTTTCAGCCCGACTCGCCCTACATGCCCCGGTCCTCAAAGGTCTGCATTCGATTCCCCTTGAGCGGGCAAGAGCATTCCTCCATCCAGGAAGTCTGTTTTTGGGTTCAATTGTGCTCGCGGCTTCTCGGCGACAACCTCTTTCATCCCCATCTATTCTGGAAAGCCCACGGAAAAAATGGAAAAGACTTCCTATTTCTTTTCCCGGGAAAGGTCCAGGCCAGGAGTTTTATTCAGCTGGTCGACCCTGATGCGGAGAATGACTCCGTCTGCAAGCTGGATGAGGAAGGGAAGGAGAAGCTGGCTCAGCGAGACCTCAGAATTCCAGCCGGATACAGCGAGCTTTTTGCGAGCCGGGAGTCGACTTTGGCGGATGTCTTGAGGGAGATCGGCCATTCCCCGGGCAAGGGAGAAGATTTTGATTGAAATCGAGGGAGAATTCCGATATAGTAAAAAGTCAGCAGGTCACAATTCCAAAACGCGAAGTGTTCAGGGTTGCCCGGATTGTGATTCCGGGAGCGCTCCTGAACAAGATAGAGATCCGAGAGTGGAAATCGAAAAGGTCCGGATGAGACATGCCAGGGGAACTGACAAGATTGGTTGAATCCTCGATTCCCGATAACGTGACGGAACTGCTCGACCCAGTTTCTTCAGATTCTCCGACCGGCCGGGACGCCGCCGCGGAAGAGAGCTATTTCAAGCTAGATCTGGAAATCGGGAAAGCCAACCCCAGCTATGGAATTTGCGCCGATCTGGCGACACAAATCCTCAAAGAAAAATGCAAAGATCTTCGAGTCGCCTCATGGCTTTGTTTTGCCTGGTTCCGGATGGATAAAATGGCCGGCCTCCAGAACGGGATCCTCCTGCTCACGGGCTTATTGAAAAAGTACGGACCGGGGCTGTTCCCTGTGAACCCTCTTCACCGGAAAAGGGCTCTCCAGTACCTGAATTCGAGCCGCATGATCAAGCTGATCGAGGCGGAAAAAATCAGCCGGGAAAATGCCCCTCTCGTTCAGGAGATCGTTCAGAATTTTGAGGCTTTCGTTTCAGAAGCGAAAAATCAGTATCCTGGGAATGTCCCTGAATTCAAAGATTTTTTCAAGGTGCTGGGGACGTTGAAGGAAACTGCCCAAGAAGTCCTGGCCAAGGGCTCTCCCCAGGAAAAGCCGGTGCCCGCCCGAGGACCGGAAAGACAGCCGCCCCCCTTAGCAAAAACGGCTGCCGGAGAAGAAGCGGCCAAAAAGCCTTTTGCTCCGACAGGCACAAGCGCAAGGGATCTGGTTCTCGCTTCAGAAAAGGAAGCCCTGATTGCTATCAAGAAAGCGCTGAGATACCTTTCCCAGGAAGAAAAAGATGAGGTAAAACGATGTGAGCCCTATCTCTTCGCCCTGTCCCGGGCCCTTGTTTGGGGAAGAATGGCCCTCCCTCCTGAGGAAAATTCTGTCACTCAGGTTGGTTCGCCTGATTCCGCCATCCAGAACAAGTTTCAGGAATGGCTGGCCAATAGGGAATGGGACAAGCTGATCCCGGTCATCGAGTCCAACTTTCTTGATGAAGAGACAGGGTTCAAATTCTGGCTGAGGGGCCAAAAGCATCTGTGTTTCGCCTTGGATCAAAAGGGAGGACGAGCCGCGGCGGCCGCGGAAGAAATCAGGTCTCAGCTGTCCAACCTCCTCGAACGTTTTCCCGATTTGTGCCGGTTGAAATTTAGCAATCAGACGCCCTTTGTCGACGAGGAGGCGGCCCGATGGATCGAAGTCGAGATCACGCCCCGTTCAAAGAAAACGCAAGAGGCGATCCTGCTTCCTCCGATTCTCGGAGAGGATTATGAGCCCCTCAATAAGGAATACGAAAGGGCCTGCTCAGAACTCCCCAAGAACTTTGAGAAAAATCTTCGGGCGTTTCAACAGAGTATATCGGGCGAAACACGTCGGAAGGGGCGGTTTCTCTGTCTGTTGAATCTTGCCAATTTTTGCCTTGCGGCCAAGCAACACGCTCTCGCCAAGATCCATCTCGACCGCCTGTCGGAACAGATCGAAGCTTACCAGCTCGCCGAATGGGAGCCGGCTCTCTGTTTGGCAGCCTGGCAGTCCACCTTTCTGGTCAACCAAAAACTCCTCCAGGCCAAACCGGACTCCGAGCAACAGGCTTCGCTGGAGAAACAGCAGAAGATTCTCTTTATAAAAATCGGAAATTATGACGGATCGCTGGCTCTCAAGCTGGCGAGCCTGACACCAAAAAAAGGAGAATGAATCATGTCAAGACCAATCGCGCCTAAAATCGGCACCCGGGTTAAGGTCTCCATCCTCCCCAGTTCGGATGCCAAGGAAAGCGTTGAGCTCGATTATCGTCTTCTCATCCCCGGCAACCTGAGCCGGAGTGAGGCGGGGAGCCAAGGAGCGGTCAAAGATCGGCGGCTCAGGACGATCGCCCGGAAGGGAGATTTTGAAAAGGTCCTAAAGGATATCAATCCCAAAATCAAGATGTCGGTCCCCAACAAGCTTTCCGAGGACCCGACGGCGGAGATGGAAGTCAACCTGGACTTCAAGGAGATGAAAGATTTTCATCCGGATCAGATCGTCCACAAAGTGGAGCCCTTAAAAGGTCTTCTGGAGGCCCGGGAGAAACTCAAACAGCTCAAGCTCCAGGTCCTTAAGGACGTGAAGTTCCGGAAAGCCATCGAAGCCGTCCTCAAAGAGGGAGCCGGCAGTGTGGATGAACTCATCTCAAAGCTGGCCCCCGGTGAGGCTGAGGCCAAGAAGCAAAAGGCCAAGACGTGAAGGTCCGGAGACAATGAAGGGATCTGAGGAGGTCTAAAATGGAAAAAGAAAAAGAGAAAGAAAAAGGAACCGTCCAGGAAGTCGAGGTCGGCGCCGTCGAAGGCCTGATCACGATGCTGGATACGGAAGAGAAAAAAAGCGCCGTCGCGGAGCTCATCACTCGGATCGGGAAGGAAGCCGAAGTCTTCCGGGTCGGCGGTGCCCTGATCGATTCCTATATCGGCGAGATCGATAAGGTCATGAGCGCCCAGATGGATGAGATTCTCCATCATAAAGAATTTCAGGAGCTGGAATCGACCTGGCGCGGCCTGCATTTTCTCGTTCAGAACACGGAATTCAGCAAGGCTATTAAGTTCGAGCTTCTCGACTGCTCGAAAGAGGAACTGTACGAGGACCTCAACGAGGCCGCCATGGGCGAAGGATACGAGAAAGATTCAGGCCTCTGGCACCATATCTACTGGGGGGCTTATGACAAAGTCGGCGGGCATGCTTACACCTCCATCGTTTCCGATTTCCAGTTTGACAACACGGCCCAAGACATCAAATTAATGCAGCATCTGGCGATCCTCGGAGAAAGCGCTCAGTTGCCGTTCATCGCGAATTCCAGCTCCCAGTTTTTTGGAGAGAAAAATTTTGTGGATGTCATGAACAACCGTTTCCTTAAGGAACAGATTAATGACAGCGCCGAATACACCGCCTGGCGGGCCTTCCGCGACGATGATCGTTCCAAATATGTCGGCCTGGCCCTTCCTCGATTCCTGGGCAGGCTCCCTTACAGCCCTAAAGACGAACCGACCAAGAATTTCAATTACAGCGAAGGAATCTACAAAGAAGGCCGGGACAACAGCCTCTGGTGCAGTGCCTCATTTGCCCTGGCCTCCAACATGGTCAGGAGCTTTGAAAATTGGGGCTGGAGCGTCAAACTGGTCGGGGTCGATTCCGGGGGCATTGTCAAAAATCTGCCGACTCCGACCTACGAAGAACACGGCCAGACAAAGCTCAAAGTCCCCGTCGAATCATCTGTCGGACAGGCTAAAGACTATGAGCTGGCCGAGCTCGGCTTCATTCCGCTGGCCCACTGGGAGAGGACGGATTATGCCTGTTTCTTCGAGGTTCCCTCCGTCCAGAGGCCGAAGCTTATCAAGAATGATCCTCAGGCGACAGCCAATTATGCTGTTGGAGCCAGACTCCAATACACGTTCCTTGTTACCCGGATTGCTCACTATCTGAAGTACCGCCAGCTTCGGTTTGTCGGGGCCAATAAGAATGCGGGGGAGATCCAGGAGGATTTGTCGAATTGGCTGAAAACCATTACCTCCGACCAGCCCAGCGCTCCAGAAAACGTCATTGCCGAACGGCCTCTGCGGTCTTTTCAGCTGACAGTCAAGCCCCTGGAGGAAAAACCCGGATTCTTCCAGATCGATGCCGAGTTCAGGCCTCATATCGCTATCACCGGGATGGACATCTCGCTAAAACTGGTGGCCTATCACTCGGCTGAAGAAGCGGCCTAAATCGAAATGCCTTGAAACGAGCTTTTTTGAAACTAAATCCAATCTAAAGGAGGTTTTTTCATGGCTTTTAAAGGAGAACTGTTTGTCGAAGGACCAGACGGCCCCCTCGAGGGACCGCGGGAAAACGGAACGAGTCTCATCTACGAGTTCAATCACGAGGTTTACCTACCCTACGAAACGGAAACCAACAGGGTCCAAGGATCTCGCCGGCTGACCGCGTTTTCTCTGACCAAGGATATTGACAAGATCACGCCCATCCTCTACCAGTACTGCTGCGAAGGGACCAAAATGAAATCAGTGACGATCATTCTTTACAAAATCAAAGAAGCGAGTGAGACCCCCTACTTCAATTATATCCTGGAGAACGCGACGATCGTTTCCGTCAAGAACGTGATGCCCACCACCAAGATCAAGGAGAATGAGAATGTCGGCCATCTTGAAGAAGTGAAATTCATGGCCGAAAAGTTCACCTGGAATTACGAACCCACTGATAAAGACGGACGAAAAGGGGGAAGCCCGACTTATCAAGAGGTGGCCTTCTAATAAAAATCTTAGAAATCCTCCTCGTCTCAAACTCTATCTGGACTTTTTAATTTTTTGAAGAGCGTCTGATCGAGTAGATTAGTTTTTTTGGTCTCGCCAACGCTGAGATGGATAATATCAGTCTGTATGACATTTTAGTCGGGTACTTTACCCATGAGGGCCTTGAACCCGTCGATACCGATCTCGCCTCTTTCAAACGGCTCTCCGAGGAAGAGAAACTCCGGAAAAGCATTATCGAAAACCTGACCATGGTCCTCCGGACAAGGCAAGGCTCGCTGACTCACCTCTCTGATTTCGGGCTGCCGGACATTATGCAGGTCTATATCGATTCGGGATACACGTTTGACCCTCTCAAGAAGCAGATCCGCGACACCATCTTAAAGTATGAACCGAGAATCGCCACGGTTAAGCTCGAGAATCCCCAGTTTGACAAGCAAAATATGCGTCTTTTCCTAAAAATCATGATCACGATCAAGGATTTCGCTCACACGGAGATCCTCCTGACGGAGTTTTCGACGACGGGCTGGACCAAAGTTGTTGCCGTCAAGGACTAGGAATGGATATCAAAAAATATTTCGAACGGGAATACAATTTTCTGCAGCAGGAAGGGGAACGGTTCGCCGAGAAGCATCAAGGGATTGCCGGCGAACTGAGGCTGACCCAACGGCAGAGAAAAGACCCCTTTGTCGAGCGCCTGTTGGAAGGTTTTGCCTTTCTGGCCGGCCGGATTCACGAGCGTTTGGACGACGATTTCCCCGAGATTACCGGAGGCCTGCTCGAGTTGCTGTTTCCCCATCTGATCCGCCCCTTCCCCTCCTGGGCCATGCTGGAAGTCCGTCCCGTCCCGAACGTGCTGGCCAAGCCTGTGTTGGTCCCGAAAGGCAGCGAAGTCCAGACGTCAACCGGCAGATATCAGGTCAAATACAAAGTGGCGGCCGGACCCCAAGAGACGGAAAGGACGATCGAGAAAAGCGAGCCGGCAGAATTCATCTTCCGCACGACTCAGGATCTGGTGGTTCGTCCCATGCATTTGAAGGAGATCCGGGTGGAAGAGCTTCCTGACGGTGGGTCCGCCCTAGTCCTTCAGGTCCATCCTCAGCGCAACGTCAGCTACAGCCTGCTCGAATTGAAAAGACTCATGCTCTATCTTCACGGATCGGATTATCTCCGCCATACGTTGCTCCTCTTTCTGACAAAGCATGTTTCCCGGATTTCTGTCCGGGAGCTCTCTCCTCAACCTTCGGCTTTTCAAGAGATCGCCCATTTCAAGATCGGGATTCCGGGCCTCTCCGAAGTCTTCGATGACGAGCCGGAATCGTACGCGATCCTCCCCTACCCTCAGCAAATTTTCACCGGCTACCGACTCCTTCAAGAATATTTTTCTTGCCAAGAGCGGTTCTTCTCCGTCGCCATCGAGGGACTCGACGCTTTTCCCGCGTCTCCGGATGGCCATCCTTTTGAGATTATGATCCATTTGAACCGGCGGCTGTCGGCGGAGTGCCGGCCGACGCTCAAGAACGTCCTTCTCCACTGCACACCGATTGTCAATCTTTTCGACCGGCCGACGGAGGAAGTCATCGTGGACCAGAGATTGCCTGAATACTATATTCTTCCCGACGGTGACAGACGAAAAAGCCGGGAAATCTACTCCGTCAATAAAGTCATCGGTGTCAGCGAGAACAAGCTCCAGCAATACAAGTATGTGCCCGTGACCTCCTATGAGATTCTTGATACGAGCGATCCGGAATACGAATACAAGCGTTTTTATTCGGTCATGACCCGTCCGGTCAAAGGCGATGTGGCTGAAACCTATATCCGGATCTTCAGTTCCAGCCTCGAGCAGGATACATTTCCCAAGGAAACTCTGAGCATTCAGGAAGCGACGCTGTCGAATGGGTTCTTGCCGGCCAAGTATCTTGAGGTCGGCGCCATCAACCAGACCGTCAACTTTCCGGCCGGGGTCGAAGTCGCCAGCCTGACGACCCCTTCAGACGTCCTGTCCTGCCCGGAACGAAAAAATTTCCTCTGGGCCCTTCTTTCCCATCTGACGCTGAGCTACACGACGCTGGCCAATGCCGAAACGCTGAAGACTTTGCTGAGCTTATACAATTGGCACCAAGAAATCAACAATCCCTACAAGAAGAAGATCCAGGCCGTCACGAAAATCCATCCTCCGGCGACAAAATATATCCTCCGCGATCAGGGCCTCATGCGAGGAATTGAGTTCAAGATGGAGATCGACGAGAACCTCTTTGAGAACGGGGAGGGAGATATCGAGCTTTTTGGGTCGGTGCTCAGCCGTTTTCTTTCCCAATACGTAACCATCAATTCTTCCGTCATCCTGACTTTAGTAGAGACGGGGACGAAAAAGCTTCATACATGGCCGCCGAAACTCGGACAGATCTTGCCCGTCTGATCGAAGACTTTCGCCGGAGGGCACCGGAATACAATGTCTTTTTTGCCATTTTCCTGGCGGAGAAGATCAGCAAAAGCATCCATCCCGACCGCGACGACGCCAAATTTGATCAGAAAGGCCTCCGGTTTCGGCCCTATGAACAGTATGTCTTTCCGGCCAGGGACATTCGGTCCTTCGAGTTTGAAGACAACACCATGACCTTCGTCCTCAACTTTTTTGGCCTGTACGGGATCGATTCGCCGCTGCCCCGCTGCTACCACGAACAAGTCGCCCTGCAGCAAAACATCCATGGCCCCGGAAAGGTCCCTCTCCAAAACTTCCTGGATATTTTCAACACCCGGCTTTATTGGCTCTATTATCAGGCCTGGAAGAAATACCGCTACTATCTCCAGCTCAGCGGAGATATGAATAACAAAATCTTCCAGCGCATCTTTGCCTTCACGGGACAGCTTGGTCCGGCCGATGAAAAGACCGACTGGCCTTCCCAGTTCAAGCTGTTCCGGCTTTCCAGCGTTCTCAGCCATCGGGTCCGGAACAAGATGGGCCTCTTGATTATTCTGAAGGAGCATTTTCCCCGGTTCGGGTTCCGGATTCAAGAGTTCGTTCCCCGCCGGGTTCAACTGGAGCAATTGCCGGAACTGGGATCGCGCCACGGCGATCGGTCCTACCAGCTCTCCCGATTTAGTATCCTGGGGCGATCCGTGCTCGATTGGTGCGGACGGATCTGCGTTGAGATCGGCCCGTTGGATTTCGAAGAATATCTGGACTTCACGCCGGGTTCCGTAAACGCCTTGCTTCTCAAGGACTTGCTTCAGCTTTATCTTCATGACGGGCTGGAGTTTGACATTAAATTTATTCTCAGATCCGACAGTATCGGAAGAGTCCCCTGGAATGATCGCCGGCTCGGACTCGGAGTCAGCCTGTGGCTCGGCCGGCCTCGCCAGGAGTTTGTCGAGGTCGACTATCCTTACGAACGTTTTTCCAGGACGCAAGCCTGAGACTCATTGGGAAGGCCATTCATCTCATCGATTAAGGGGTTAATATGAAAAGCAAAGACCTAAGGGCACTCCTCCTCAAACTCAACAACCACCTCATCCGGAACCTTGACACGGCAACGGGAATAGGAATCAAGAGAGGAAACTACGAAATCACGATGGAACACCTCTTGAACTCCCTCATCGAGGACGGACAGGGAGATGTCCCGCTCATCTTGAAACACTATGCCATCGATTCCGGCCGCGTCCAGGAGATTTGCACCCGAAACCTGGACGAGATGGCCACGGGCAATCCGGGAAAGCCCAAGCTCTCTCCCCTGTTGACCGAACTCCTGGAACAGGCCTGGATCACAAGCTCCGTCCACCACAAAGAGACCAAGATCCGTTCGGGCGCTCTCTTTGAGGTCTTTATCGCTTCAGAACAGATCATCAGCACCGGGTTGATGGATGTCCTTTCCAGGATCAACCAGGAGGAACTGACCACAGAGTTTCACAAGTTCGTGACCGGATCGGTGGAGGATGAGGCGGCTGCCATGGAGACTCTGCCGGCCGAACAGGCCAGGGAAATTCCCCCGGGCGGAAGCGTGCTCGATATCTACACCACCAACCTTACGGCTCAGGCCAAGGAAGGAAAGATTGACCCGATCCTGGGCCGCGATGACGAGATCATCCAGATCACCGAAGTTTTGAGCCGAAGGAAAAAATCAAACCCCATTCTCCTGGGCGAGCCGGGAGTGGGGAAGACGGCCGTGGTCGAAGGCCTGGCGCTCAAAATTGCCGCCGATGAGGTCCCCGATGTCCTCAAGAATGTCCAGATCCACACCCTTGACCTGGGCGCTCTGCAGGCTGGGACAAAGATGCGCGGCGAATTTGAGCAGCGGTTCAAGGCCGTCATCAACGAGGTCACCAAGTCCATCCATAAAACCATCCTGTTTATCGATGAGGCTCATACCCTCGTCGGCGCGGGTGCGTCGGCGGGGGGCGGCGATGCGGCTAACCTCCTCAAGCCCGCCCTGGCCCGCGGCGACTTTCGGGCCGTCGCGGCGACGACCTATCTCGAATACAACAAGTACTTCGCCAAGGATGCCGCCCTGGAACGCCGTTTCCAGCCGATCCATATCGGCGAGCCGGATGATGAGAAAGCCATGCTCATGCTCCGGGGGATCAAGACCAAATACGAAGCCTATCACGGAATCCATATCTCCGACACCGCCGTCGAGACCGCCGTCAAGCTTTCTCGTAAGTACATTGCCGGCCGCCAGCTTCCCGACAAGGCGATTGACCTTCTCGATACAGCGGCCACCCGGGTGAAGATGTCGCTGACCAGCCGGCCTCCGAGCCTGGCGCTCCTCCTGAGCGACCTGAATTCCTATAAGCTGAAAATTGCCGCGCTCGAAAAAGATCATGACCTGAAGATCATGGATAACTCGCAGGAGCTGTCGCGCTTGAACGAAGAAAAATCCCAGCTGGAAAAGGAGATCCAGGAAAAGGAGGAGCGCTGGAAGAAAGAGGTTGAACTCATCAACAAGCTGAGAGAGCTCCGCATAAAAAAATTCGCGGCGGATCCAAAATCCCCTGACCGTGTCCAGATCGAGAAAGACACCACGGCTCTCAGCGAAGAGATCAAAACGTACCAGGGAGACCATCCTCAAGTCTTTGCCGATGTCACCCCTATGACTGTGGCCGAAGTCATCGAGTCCTGGACGGGCATCCCCGTCGGCAAGATGACTCGGGACGAGATGGCCACCATCCTCCAGATGGAGGAAGAGCTTAAGAAGCGAGTCATCGGTCAGGACCATGCTATCAAGCAGATCGCGGACGTAATCCGGGGGACAAAAGTCGGGCTGAAAAGGGAAGAAGCTCCGATCGGAGTTTTCTTCCTCATCGGGCCGAGCGGAGTTGGGAAGACCGAGCTTGCCCGGGCGGTCGCCGAGGCTCTGTTCGGAGACGAAAGGTTCATCGTGACCCTGAACATGACGGAGTACCAGAACGAATACAACACCTCGCGCCTCATCGGTGCCGATCCTGGACTTATCGGCTACGGAGAAGGAGGAGCGCTCAGCGAGCCGGTCCGCCGCCGTCCCTATTGCGTGGTCCTCCTAGATGAGATCGAGAAAGCCAACCACTCCGTCATCGACCTCTTCATGCAGGTTTTCGACCGGGGGATGCTCCAGGATTCGGAGCGACGGCAGATCAGCTTCAACAACACGATCATCTTCATGACTTCCAACCTGGCTTCGGAGGTCATCTTTAAAAAAATCGAGCAGGGAGTGACTTCTCCCGATGGGCTTCTGGAAGAGATGCGTCCCTATCTCATCCAGCATTTCCGGCCCGAGTTTCTCGGCCGCGTCAAGCCCATTCTTCTCCTCCCTCTCAACCAGGACGTCCTGAAGCAAATTGTGGAGCTGAAGCTTTCCCGAATCAGCCGCAAGCTCAAGGAGAACCAGAAGCTTGAAGTGGAATTTGCCAAAGCCGTTATCAAAGACATTGTCGAATCCTGCACCAGCGCAGAGACGGGAGCCAGAAACATCGACGCGATCATTGACCGCAAAATCACTCCGGATATAGCGACTTATCTGCTCGGCTTCATGGCCGAGGGAAAAACGCCGACGCATCTCAAAGTCGGCAAGGACAAAGAGGGCAATTTTAAATATACCTTCAATGAGAGAGGCAGCCATGGCGAAACCAAAACACAATAAACCTCACTTTGAACTCCACTTCAGCGGACTCCCGGAGGATACTGTCCACGTCCTCGCCTTCGAGGGAGAGGAATCGATCTCCCGGCTTTTCATCTACCGCATCGAACTCCTTTCTTATGAGCCGGAGCTTGATCCCGCCGCCATCCTTAATAAAAAGGCCACCTTTATCCTGAACAGAGGAGATGAGGATCCGGTCAAAATCCAGGGCATCATCTCGCGTTTCGAGCAGCGCGGCAGAACCCCTCGCTATATCTCGTATTATGCCGAGCTCGTGCCAAAGATGTGGCGCCTGGAGCTGACGTTTGCCAACGAAGTCTTCCAGAAAATGAACGTCGAGAAGATCGTCACTCAAGTCCTCAAGAATTCCGGCTTCTCAGGGCAGGATTACAAGTTTGACCTCCGAGAATCCTATCCCGATCTCGAGTACGCCGTCCAATTCCGAGAGACGAATTTTGATTTCATCAACCGCCGCCTGGAGCACTACGGCATTTTCTATTACTTTGATCATCGCAGCGAGAACGATGTGATCGTTTTTACGGACTCCAACGATACCTTGCCGTCGATCGAGCAGGCCGAGGATATCTACTACAATCCCAACAGTGATCCCTTGAGCCAGAAGGAGACGATTGACGAGATTTCCTACCAGGCCCAGGTCGTCACCGGACTGGTCCGGCTCAAGAATTACAACTATCGCTTTCCTTCGAAAGATTTGACGGTGGAGAGCCAGATCGACCCGGATGCGCCCGGCCTGTATTATGAATACGGCGATCATTACAAAGAGACCCGCGAGGGGGAGTTCCTGGCCAAAGTGAGGAACGAGGAAATCCTGTCCCGGAGCAAAATCTTCAAAGGGCGAGGCGATTGCCGGCTTTTCCTGGCGGGTTTCAAGTTCAAAATGGGAAAACACTATCGCGACGACTGGAATGACAAGGAATTGATCCTCACCAAAGTCGTTTCCCGCGGGACACAGCGGGGTCTGTTCGCCATCCTGCCTGAAGCCAAGCAAGTCCTCCCCACCTTCGAGAACGTTTTTGAGGCGATTCCGATGGAGATCAAGTATCGTCCACCTCGGATTACGCCCGTCCCCACCATCCCGGGCGTTATGACGGCCAGGGTAGAATCCGGAGCCGGAGATGAATATGCTTTCGTCGATGACCACGGCCGCTACAAAGCTAAACTTTTGTTCGACTTGAGTGATAAGACAAACGGAGAGGCCTCCCGGCCGATTCGCCTGATCCAGCCTTATTCTGGTCCGGGATACGGCGTCCATTTTCCCAACCATGCGGATACAGAAATGATTTTTTCCTGCATCAACGGAGATCTGGACCGGCCGATCGGCCTTGGCACGGTCCCCAACCCCTCCCAAGTCTCTCCTGTGACCAGAGATAATAAATCTCAAAGCATCATCCGTACGGCCGCGGGAAACGAGATCGTCCTGGACGACAAAACAAATGAGTCTCAAATCGGGATCACCACGACGGATGGCCATAAAGTCTTGCTGGATGATAAAGACGATAAGATTGAGATCGTGACCACCAAGAAACACAAGTTCACGTTCGATGACAAAAACAAGAATATCACCGTTCAGACGACCGACGGCCACCTGATGATCATGGATGATAAAAACACCAAGATCACCGTCCAGAGCAAGAACGGCCACCGCCTGTGCATCGACGATTCGAGCGGAGGGGAAAGCATCACCGTGGCCGATAAAGCCGACGCGAATATCTTCATCATCGATATCACCAACAACAAGCTCGTCATCAAGACAAAGGATGGGAGCATCGACATGCACGCGCCGAACGGGACGATCGAAATCAAGGCCACGACGCTGAACATCGAAACCTCAGCGGACACGTCGCTCAAGGCGGCCAACATCAAATGCGAAGCTAGCGGAAACTACGAGATGGAAGCGAGCGCCGATATCAAGGAGAAGTGCGCGAATTACGATTTAAAGGCCGATATGGGCATTTCCGCGAAAGCCAACATGGACCTGAAGCTGAAAGGCCTGAATACTGAAATGAAAGCGGATATGAATGCGAAGATCGAGGGAGGCATGATGCTCGAGGCCAAAGGCGGGCTGATGGCCAATCTTGAAAGCCCGATGACGAATGTGAGTGGAAGCGGGATGACGACGATTAAGGGCGGCGTTGTTATGATCAATTAGGGGCTCGTTCAGAGCGAGGAAGGAGAGAATGGGAAAACCGGCGGCGCGAATCGGCGATATGACGGCCCATGGCGGGGCGATCGTCATGGGGTGGCCGACCGTCCTCATCGGCGGGATGCCGGCCGCGCGGATATCAGATATGCATGTCTGCCCGATGCTCACTCCAGGCGTTCCCCCCATTCCTCATGTCGGGGGACCTGTCATCCTGGGGAGTTTTGGAGTTTTGATTGGCGGGATGCCGGCCGCACGAATGGGAGACATGGCTATGTGCGTTGGGCCCCCGGATATGATTGCCCTAGGCTGTTTTACGGTCCTGATCGGTGAGACAATGGCTGGAGCCGCCGCAGGGCCGGGACCGATCAAAGTCGGCCTTAGTTCTGCAGCCGCAGCGCATATCGCCGCCGCTACAGCGCTTTCTGATAACAAGGAAGCTTCGACGAAAGCAGAGCACTGGGTCGAGTTTGAGTTCGTCGATAAAGCCGGCAAACCGGTCAGCGGCGTTCATTACAAATTTACCGACCCTAGTGGCAAAGAGTCAAAGGGAGTTTTGAAGCCGGACGGCCGGATCTGCCGCGATGCATTGAACGCCGGCCAGTGTAATGCTCAGCTATTCAGCGTCCACAGCGCCAAGTGGTCAAAAAACAATCCCGAAGTCGGAGAGAAGGTCAAGCTGACGGCCGAAACCATCGGGTTCGAAAACGGAACAAAAGGCGTCTTTCAGGTTTTCAGGCGGGACATTAATAAGCCCGATATTCTCCACGTGACCATCGAGACCCAAGTTCAAGGCGACAAGATCGAGGCCGAGTGGGAATACGTTATTCGTCAAGAATCTCTGGAGGAAAAGAACCTGAAAACGCAGGACGAGCCCTATTCGGCCCCCGAATTCTATTTCGTGGCCGGCGTCGAGAACTGCGAGTCGCGTTCGGGGCTGCTCACCTATCGAGACTGGATCGAATTCACCTTCAAAGACGATCAGGGGAATCCCCTGGCCAATAAAAAATACAAGCTTTATCTGGCCAGCGGCGAGACCCGGGAAGGGAAACTCGATTCAAGCGGACACGCCAAAGTCAAGGACATCCCGCCGGGCAAAGTGAAGATCTTCCTCGACCCTCGGAAATAAGCACAGGAAAAAATCCCTTGGGCTCCCTTAAAAGAGACGTCATTTGCCGGGATCTCTTGGGCAAGGTCTTTACCTACAGCCATCAGACCTACGAGTTCACGCTCCGGCGCGTCCAGGTCTACATCCTCGAGATGGAAGATGTCCTCTTCCACCACAACAGCGCTGTGATGATGCCCGAAAATCCCAAGGGGAAATCCTCCAAGGACGGCAGCCAGGCGCCCGACGGCCAGGAAAACATCACCGGGATCAAAGCCCTCGCCCTTGTTTTTAAGCACTTCGAATTCTACCCGGACAAAAAGATGATCATCGCCGGCCATACGGATACTTCCGGCCAGCCCGACTACAATTTTGCACTTTCGAAGCTCCGGGCCCAAAATGTCCTCTGCCTCGTGACGGGGGAGGGAGACCGCTGGGCGGACATCTGCTATGAAAAACAGAAGATCGAGGACTACCAGCAAATTCTTAAGTATTTCGCCGACAATGCGCCGTATAAATGGCCCTGCGATCCCGGCGATATCAACGACAGCTGGAACGCGAAGACCAAGGAAGCCATCAGGAATTTTGTCGAATCTTATAATACAGACTTTGCGGAAAAGCAGGACCCGAAGCTCCCTCCTCTTTCTTCTCTCCTTCATGAAACAGTTGAGAAGGATGGTCAAAAGCGATGGACAAAAGATCTCTGGAAGGCGGTCTTTGAGCTCTATAGCGCGGAAATGGCCCGCATCTTTATGGAGACGAAGGACGGTGTGGAGAATCGCCGGAGGATCCTTCGGGAGGATCCAAACAAATGGGTCGATGTCCAGCGCAAGGTCGTCGGCTGCGGCGAATCCTTTCCCATCGACCAGAAGGAGAAACCGAATTACCGCTCCCAAAGAAACCGCCGGGTGGAGATCCTTTTCTTTGAGGGCAAAGAAGCTCCCTATATGGATTGCCCGGCCGACGTCAAATCCACCCACAAGGCCGAAGTCTGTCCCCTCTATTACAAACTCCATTTTGAACCTCACTACATCGACGCTCTCGACCTCTACGCCGTCGTCTACCACCTAAGCTTTCAATTTTTTAATAGCGTCGAGAACGCGGTAACCGCGGTTCCGGAGGGATTGAAGATCCAGGCGTTTGAAAATGAGACTGAGGAACTCCAGACGAAGGGATCATGGAAGAAGGGGGTTTATTGTCTCAAAGTCCATTTCAAATCGCCCCTTGACGATGGCAAACATAAGAGCCTCCACTTCGAATTCAAGACTGAAAACCAGTGGGTTTATACGGAAAAAAAAGGCGCTACGCCAGTCATCGTCACCAAAACTCCAGCCGAGATCAAGAACCTTAGCCTGGAACAGAGAACGCATTATTATGATCTTCCCGCCCTTTGGTCTTCCCGGAATTATTGGACCTATTATGATGGAGATCTTGCGACAGGCAAGAGCGAGCGATTTGAAAAGGTATTTGAACAGGAAAAGAAATTGAAACCCCTAGGGCAGGGCACGACAGATACCGGCAATCCTCTGATTTTTTGTCTGGATGATATTGTCCTCTTAGACGGCATCAGCGGGACCCAAGATATCAAGGACGCCAATCACGAAATTCCCGCTGTGGCCATGGACCTCAGCCAGAGCGGAAGGACCTCGGTCTCCCGGATAAGAATCATCCTGATGGACGAGGCAACTGGATTCCTAAAGCTCTACCAACCGGATCCAAACACGTTGGCCTCTTCCAGAATTTCATTTCCCAGGAATCTCGTCGTGGGGAATCCCGAAGTGAGGAAGGGGGCCAAAATCATTTTTTTTCGAGATGGTTTTTATACCATCGGAGGCAGAAGAACACCGCTGGCGCCGGATTGGGAAAAGAAGGGGTTTGTCGTGGGAGCCAGAGCGGCTGTCCGGAACGATAGGGATTATCATCTGCTTTATACGATGCTTTTCGTCGATGACCAATATGGCTCGACAGGAGATTATGACCTTCATTACTTCCATCACCTTCACTTCGACGGCACGCATCCTGTCTCCTATGCCATTTATCATGTTTCCATCAGTTTTATGCTCGACACCCGGGATCCGGCGGCCGTTCCAGCCATTCCAGCCGTTCCAGCTCAAGCCGATGTTCAGAAATATGTGGATGAAGGTGTCTATCTGGCCATGGAGGAGTGGAATAGAAAACGGTATTTTCTGGAGGAGAGACCCAACTCGTCAGACTCGACAATCATCAGGATTTACTATATTTATGATGAGCGCGAAACGTTCTCGGTCACTGTTCCTCCGGGAGGATTCAAAATCGACTTTGAAAAAAGGCCGGCCGATAATCCTGCTTCCAACCATGTCATGCTGTTCAACCATGCGAATCTTAAAACAGCTCAACAGACGGCTTTAGGGGGAAGATCCAAGTTTTTGGCCCTTGTCAGCGGTGACGAAAACGGCCATTGGGGAGACGCCTGGCAGTGGAGCATCCGGAATGAAGGACCCACGCATTATTCTCTGTTCAAGCTCAACAAGTCTGGCTATAAATGCTGGAATGATATTTTTACCGGAGTGCCTGTAACAGAGCATGGCGACCAATATGGCGCTCATACATTTGCTCATGAGCTGGGCCATGCGACAGGCAAGCCCGATGAATATGTCAAAGACAGTTATCGCCCGGAACCCAACAAGCAGAGCTTTCCTGACTTGGAGCAGTATTACATCCCCTATTCGATGGAAGCCAATTTTCCGTCAATGATGTACCGGAATGCCGCTCCCCGTTTGCACCATCTGTGGTATGCGCTGCACAAAATTAATCGAGAAATCCAGACCGCTTCTTCTCTGTTATCGCAAAAACTGGGCGGGAAAACCTTCGTTGCCAGGCTGGTCCGAGACTCCTGGGATATTACTTATACAAGAAAAATCGGGGCCGCCGGGCAGCCTACAATAAAGGATAAAATGACGGATCCGATTGAGAGCGAAAAGGCTTATCGATTAACGGCCACGCCCTTGCGGAGGCTGAGCCTTGAGCTCTATGATGTTGGCAAAGATGAGTCGTCGATCAAATATTTTCATCTGAATCAAGAGCCCATCCAATATCAAGGTGTTCTTGTTGTCCGGGTCCTGCTCAGGGTTGATTTCTCTCATGGCGCATGGACGAATGTGCAGAAACGGATGAGGGTTTATGATATTCATCAGAAATGGCTGGCTTTTGGCGGCCATTATCGTCTCAAGGACGGCGCTCATGACATGAAGAATATCTATATTCATTTCTTGCCCGGTTTCACGGATAGTGCCACTTCAACGGGCCAACATTATATCCTTGAATTTCTGAAGACCAACTATCCCGGTACTGGGGATTTTTTTCCTAATGCGGCAGGGACAGTCACGGTCTATAATGATGCGACCGCCGATCAATTGGTCACTTATTTCCTCAACGCCCAGACGACGTGGAAGGCCGCCTTCGCCTTCTTGAGAGATTGGGTGAATAACAAATTGAGCAGCTTAGGCGAAAATTTTTCGCTGGAGGAGTTCTGAGAAAAAGTTGACGATCCAATGAATCGTGGGAGGTCGCGTTCAGCGGACTGGAATGGATTCCAGCCCATGGAGAAACAAACGGGCAAAATCCTGGCAGCGTGTCTGACCGGGGTCATTCTGTTTGGGGCCGCCGCCGGAATCATTCATACAGGATGTCAGGAGGGGAAAATGGCCGAGGCAATTTTTCTTAACACGAAGATATATGGGGATACTCAAAACACTTCCTATCTCGATGTGGCCAAGAAGCTCAAGGGGACTAAGGCTTGGGAACAGGAGACGGTTCTCGGCAAGAATCCGATGCCGCCGCGAACCATCGCCCTCACAAAGACCCATCTCATCATAAGTTATGGCCCCGTCTTCGATGTTCGTGACCGCATGTCAGGCCGGCCGCTCTGGCACCGTGAAGTCTTCTCCAATTATGCCTTTGACCTGAAGAAAGAAGGACTTGTGACCTTGGATCAGGCTGGCTATTATGAGATCATCAACCTGGAAGGGCATCCCTCAAAAAAACTTTCGCTCCCTTTTTTGGGAAGCAAGACCTTCCTTTTTATGAGCCAGAGACTGGACGGAAGCATGATCTATTCCTATCAAACCTCGCCTTCTCCTGTCAGCGAACCGGGGCAGAAAGCGCAGGGTCCCTTTTGGACATTCATTAGGCTGAATGTTGAACCAAGAAATATCGAATGGGAGTTTGTTGGGCAAGGATTTGCCTTAGACGCGCTGTTAGACAAAAGTCTGAGTTTCGTTTGTATACCCCGGACAACTGAGATCTATCTCCTTGATCCCAAGGCGAATTCTGAGGCGGGGGTAAGAATTGTGCCTTTTGAAGAAGTCGTTTCTTGTGCCCTAGACTACCAAGGCAATGTGCTCCTTATCGAACATCAGGAATACAGGGAGGACAGAGAAGAACGCTTTATTCTGAAAATGATTCTCCGGGATGGAAGCCCAGGCTGGGAGGCCCCTCTAGGAAGGGCAACGCTCACAGGCCAGCCACCGGCAAGCCACCCGGATGGAAGGGTTTATATAATGGAGAAAAACCGGCTTCTTTGCTTCAAGGAAGGGCAGGAGCTCTGGAACCGGGGGCTCGTTGTCGAGCCGGGAAAAGCATTGATCTCCGTCTTGAAGGACGGTTCGGTGCTCGTTGCAGGCGGAGTGCTTTTTTATCATATTTCGGCAGAAGGCAAAGAACTCTGCAAGGTTCAACTCGATGACCCGGTCACCTGTCGTCCCGTCATGGATGAAGACGGCAGAGTCTATTTGGCTGGAGTTCGAAAAATATTTTGCCTTCAATAAAATACTGTTAAGTCCATGTCCAAGCATCAGAGTCCGACCGACCAAATCAAGAAGGTCCAGCTTCCCTCGGCTATCCAATGCGTCCTGTGGACGGTGAGAAGGGCCGCACCGGGCGGATCGATTGGATTGGAAATTTATACACAGTTCGTTGGCAATGGTTCGAAAATTGAAATCGAATTATCAGATCAAAACGGCAAAACGTTTGGAAAGTATGCAGAAAAAATCTCGGGAAACCGGTTCTGGACACAAATCAAGGTGCCGGCAGAAGCCAAACAGGCGCTTTATGCTGATGTAAAGTTGCCCAAGCACGGCTTGCAAATGAAGTCTAATCCCTTGATTGTTCTGCCGCCGATTGAAATTACCAATGCCAAATGGGACAAAAAAGAAGCCCGCCGGGGCGACATCCTCAAGCTCACGGCGGACGTGAAGGGTGTCCAAGACGGCACAGAAGGTGAAATCGAGATTTGGGAACATGATTCTGATGACGCTCATGATTTCATCACTAAATTCCCGGTTTTGGTCAAGAACAGTAAGGTCGAAGCGGATTGGGAATATGAATATTTTGAAGATACGGATGAAATCCCGACTGAAGAAGAGTTGAAGAAGTATGGCAATAAGTACAATCCACCGGAGTACTTTTTCCGTGTAAAATTCGGTGAGTTGGCGGCCGATTCGGGGCTTCTGGAGTTCAAGGATTGGATCGAGATTGAGCTCTTCCACGAGTCTCGTGAGCCGATCAGCGGGGCCAAATATGTCATCAAGCTTGCCGACGGTTCGGAAATACAGGGAACACTCGATGATAAAGGCTATGCTAAAGTTGACGGGGTCATTCCGGGATCATATGTTCTAAATTTTCCAGAGTTCGAAGAGGAGCCATAAGAACTCTTAAGGCGAGGAGAGATTAAGAAATGGTCCCAAAAAACCACAAAATAATCGGCATAGAAGCGTGTCTCCCTAAGTTACGAGAGGCATTTCCTAATGAAAATCTCGGCTATCTTTTGCTCGGCAACTGGCTTACGGACGTGTCGCAAGGTGTTGCCCCCGTTGATTATGCCGCTAATATGACGGATGCCAGAAACAAGGGTGTCGACGACAAAAATAAAGAAAGCTGGATTTTTCGATATCTTGTGCCGGACATCGCCATACACTGGAGGGCGAACAAACTCATCCGTGAGCTCCTGGGCAATCCGCCTCCGGTCAATTCAGCTATGGCGCAATGGTTTAAAAACGTCGCTTATGTAGCCGGTTGGGTTGAATTCTGTTCGCCGGAGGGCCCCTCAAAAAACCTTGTCCACTTGGGCGCCGGACCAATTAGCTTTGACGAGTACGACCGCATTTTCCATGGGAAAAAAGTCGGAGGGAGCATAAGCCGCTTTTCACAATATTTTCCTCATGAGCATTTTGATCGCTGGCCCATAGACCGAAAAGGATTTTCAGATTCAAAGAAAGTTTATAAATTTATAGAGGATCACATTTTGAATATAGCGGAGATATTGACTCTGGTCGAGCGCGATCTCGTAAAGTTCATGAATGCGCAAGGAGAACCAGATCCAATCAAAAAAAGTCGATCGGACCTGCTTGCAGAGTTTGGATACGCACTTCATACAGCTGAGGACTACTGGGCTCATACGAATTATGTGGATTTTGCTATGCGTTCGATCAATGACATCCCTAAAGATCCCGACTTGCTCCGGAGACATCAAAGACGACTGTGGCGAGATCTCAAGCCGCGTATAAAAGATGAGGAACCGTCGGGGGAGGGAAAAGAAAAAGAGGATGAGACACACGTAGTGGGAGGGTTCTTCGATGGAATGGATACGCGCTTCAGTCTTACCCAACTCTATAAAGGATTTTTAACATCCTTAGAGAGTCATCCAAATAGAAAGCCACATAAGTGGACGTGTGGGGCTCGAGATTGCGGCGGCCATATGCGTCGTGACCACGTTTGTCCCTCGGGGACCTGGTATTGCCGCCGGGTTGACCCGCCCTGTCCGGGCCATGAAAAGCCGGAAGATTCCTGCCCTGATAAAGAAAACCATAAGTGGAATTGCGGGGCAAAAGGATGTCAAGGCATCCACAGCAGAAAAAAGCACACGTGTCCGCAATGAACATGGAAATGCGGGCGTGTCGATCGTCCCTGTCCAGGAGAGCACAACAAACCAGAGGATAAATGTGATGATCCCCTTGCTCTCTTGGATTGGCGTGAAGCCAAAACAAAGAAGGAGCGCGAGCAATACGAACTAGCTCTCAGTGCCACACAGACCAGAATGAACATGCCTCAAAAGGTGCGCGATGCTGAACTGAAATTTATCAAGATCGATTGGCAATTGATCGATGATTGGGACCCCAAATGTGTTTCCTGGCTTTTACAAAAGATGCTTGGCGAGGGAAAGGTCTATGCATCAAAAACTTTTGCTAATGGCGAACGCTACTCCGAACGCCTTGGATGTCACACACTCATAGCTAAAGATGACGACACCAAACAGCCGGGATTTGAGCATGCTATGAATCTGGCTAAATTCGTTGATAAGTATATCGTAGACACGATCATCAGAAGCGCTTCATATAAAAGCAGGTTTTCTGGGAGAACCGGAGAAAACAAGAAATGCGAGTTGAAGGATTATGTGGACTGGCTGGAGCTGCTTCAATACTTTATGGGTCATCCGGATGAAGCTCGTCAATTTAAGCAAATAATCGGCCCGAGATCAAAACGAAAAAAGATACAGTCGACCTGGTGGAAATCCGTCATGAAA
>JAPKZH010000589.1 GCA_026393905.1 Candidatus Aminicenantota bacterium | reverse complement strand
CACTACAATCTATTTTACTCATTTCAACCACTCTAATCAGGCTCTTGACCCCGACGGCGAAGCACGAAAATCCATCCTGGAGAAAGGATTCCACATGGCCGACGAGAGGCTCGAAATCTCTATTTGAGTAAAAAAAGATGCCCTACATGGATGTCATATTTTTTAAGATCCCCGCTGATTGAGTAGAACATCCCCTTTTTCGTCTTCAGCTCGATCACCTTATCGCCATATCTAATTTTACAGGGATTCCCGGCCTTCGAAAGAATTTTAGACGCGGTAAGTTTTCCGCTCTCCCATTTCAAGTCGACTTCAAAGCCGCCCCTGGCGCAGAGGCCTCGAACTTCGCCGTTTGGCCAGGCTTGGGGGAGCGCCGGCAGCAGATGGACGAACCCCCGGTGGGATTGAAGGAGCATTTCGGCGATGCCCGCCGTCCCACCGAAATTGCCATCGATTTGGAAAGGCGGATGGTTGTCGAAGAGGTTGGGAAGAGTGGATTTTCGGAGCAAGGCCAGGACGTTCTGATAGGCGTCTTCAGGGTCCAGCAGCCGGGCAAAAAAATTAATGATCCAGGCGCGGCTCCATCCGGTATGCCCGCCGCCGTGGGCGAGGCGTCGCTCAATGGTTTTCTTCGCGGCTTCGAACAGAGCCGGCGTCTCCGGCGTGACCGAATTTCCCGGATGCAGACCGAAGAGATGGGACATATGCCGGTGGCCGGGTTCGGCTTCCGGATAGTCCTCGATCCATTCTTGGATACCGCCGAATTTGTTAACGCGGATCGGCGAAAGTTTTTTGAGTGTCGTCTCCAACCGGGATACGAAAGCCCGGTCATCCTTGAGAATTTTTCCCGCTTCGATGCATCCAGCGAACAAGGCCCGGATGATTTCGGCATCCATCGTCGTCCCGTAGGTCAGTTGGCAGCGCTCGCCCGAAGGAAGGATGAATGTGTTTTCCGGCGAAGCCGTCGGGGCGGTGACAAAATTCCCTTTCTTGTCTTCGATCAAAAAATCGAGGACGAACTGGGCCGCCTCTTTCATGATCGGGTAAGCTTTAGTTTTCAAGTAGACTTGGTCTCCCGTGAAAAGGTAATGCTCCCAGACCTGGAGGCAGAGCCAGGCTGCGCCCAACGGAAAAGTTCCCCATTGAACGCCGTCCGCGACACCCGTTCGGCCGAAGACGTCCGTCAGGTGATGAAGCGTCCAGCCACCGGCGCCGTACATTTCTCGGGCTGTGATCCGGCCGGGCGCTCGGAGCTGATCGACAAAATTGATATAGGGGATGACAGTTTCCGGGAGGTTGGCCACCTCGGCCGGCCAGTAGTTCATCTGGATGTTGATATTGGTGTGATAATCGGCGCCCCAGGGCGCCTGCATGTCCTTGTTCCATTTGCCTTGAAGATTCGCAGGCAGGACGCCGGGGAGGCGAGAGCTTCCCATCAAAAGATAGCGGCCAAACTGAAAATAGAGAGCGATAAGACCCTGGTCCTCGGCGCCCTTGATCACCGCATTCAGGCGCTCGTCCGTGGGGATTTCCTGTGCGGAACTTCCTCCCAGGTCGAGCTTGACCCGGCCGAAGAGGGCTTCGTGATCGGCGATGTGGGCGGCTTGGATAGCTTCGTAGGGTTTGCCTCTGACTTTGGCCAGGGCTTCTTGGCAGGCGGCCATCGGATTGATCGAACGATCAAAATCCAGCTTCGCCAAGTTATGGTCGGTGGCGGCCGTGACGAGCAGAGTCAATGATGTGGCGTCGGAGACAAGGAGCGAATTGTTGACCACTCTGGTTCTGCCGCCGGCGGGGATGGCGATGAGTCTAGCCGCAAACTTCATGTGCTCGCCAGCCGGACCGCTGTTGGCGTCGGCCATATCCACAACCTGTCCCACCAAGCTGATTTCTTTATCGCCCGCCGCTTCGATGACGGCATCCTGCTCGCGGCTGAGGCTGATTTTTGTGTTCAAGGAGGCGTCTTTTGAGCTCGAGATATGCACTACTATGATATTGTCCGGTGCCGAGACGAAAACTTCGCGTCGAAAATGGACACCATCGATAACGTAGCTGACCGTGGAAATCCCGGTTTGAAGGTCCAGCTCACGGCGGTAGTTCTCAACCTTTTGGCCGGCATCAAATTCCAGCCATAGGTCGCCCAGGCTCTGGTAGGACCGGACGCGGGGCGGCGTGCCCAGCAATGATTTTTCCGCGAGCCGAACGGCTTCTATGTTTTTCCCGCCGAGCAGGAGCTGCTGGATTTCTTGGAGATGCTTGAGGGCTTCCGGATTGTTATTGTTGATCTTTTGGCCGCTCCAGAGGCTTTCTTCGTTAAGCTGGATGCGCTCCCTATTGACTTGGCCGAATACCATCGCGGCCAGTCGTCCGTTGCCGACGGGAAGCGCTTCGTTCCAGTCCCGTGCCGGCTGTTTAAACCAGATCTTTGATTCATCATCTGCGGCCTCGAGATGAACCGAAATGAAAAATAATCCGAAGACTAAGACTAATGGAAAGCCGGATTTTTTTAAAAGGGGGTTTTCCACGGCATACTCCTTTTCCGGTGTCGCTCGCAAGGGGAATTATAATATAAAAAGTTGAATCCTACATTCGTTGGAGAATCCTTGATGAAGGGCTTTTCTAAACTCCTCCTTGGTCCGCAGTCGTCCAGATAAAGGCGTGGCTTTAGGATTTCCTCGGAAAGGGCAATCTCCATCTGAAGGAGGCAATGAGGGTCAACTCTATTTTATTTTCGGATAATTATTTTTGAGGTTTTCCGAGATTTTTGCGGCCGATTTTTCACTTTCTTTGGTGCGAACCAAAGCGATACAGTCTTCGAAGGGTTGGCCGAGGATGGTCATCCCTTGGCCGTCCATGGTCTCGAAGTGATCCGGTCGGACAGTTTTGAAGTTTTTGTAGGCCGGGTTTTTCTCGAAGGCCGCTTTCACCTCTTGAAACCGCCGGCGGCATTCCTCCTGGCTCGAGTATCGAAAAACAAAGATCGTGAATTTCCCTCCGTTGATTCCGCCAATGACCGCTTCCCTAAACCGGAACACATCTCGGGCAAAAAACGAATAGTTATTGTAAAGCCCCAAGACGCCCTTAACGTATTTCAACCGCGTGATGGGGAGCCATTCTTTAGGAAAAATCTCGACGAGCGACGGTCGCCTGCCCGGCGTCTTGACCTTTGCATCCACGGATTTGGCGATGAGGAGCAGGCCCTGGATAACTTCCGGACTCGCCTCGAATCCCGTCAACGTCACCAAGAAATTTCCCTTCCAAAAATTCAGATAATACTCTTCGAGCTGGCCGTCTTGCCCGACGGCGATCGGTTTGCCTTTGCCGCTGGATTTAAACGTGTAGATCCCGAAGGCGCATTCGAAATTGGCCATCTCAAAAATTTCCAGGGTCAGGGATTTTCCCGCGGCGCTCTTGTAGTCCTGGACGAGGACCTGCTTGAAACCGTATTCGTGGTAGATTTCGGCGCCTCCGTCGATATAGAGATAGAGGTCCTCGCCCTTATAGAGCTGCGGGGCATTCTCGGCCTTCCAGTTTTGAAGCCCGCCTTTGTCCGGTAGAAATGCCTCGAGCTTCTGGAGGGGAGGGGAGGGCCTGATTTCCAGATTCTGCGTCCCGGACAAAGAGCGGCCCAGACAGATACAGCCAATTGCCGCCAGGACGGCCAAAGACAGCCAGGCCCTTTTCAACTCTAGACCTTAATTTCCTGGATTTTGACTTTCTTTAGGTCGATCTCGCCCAATTTTTTCTCATAAGCGCCGCGGATATGGACGACATCTTCGCCTTTCAATCCGAGAAGCGTGGCGCAATAGGAGTCGATGGCCACCCGGTCCACGCCCGCGATCACCTTGAGCGGCTTGATCAGCTCGCCGGGGCCCATGGGGCCGTTGGTCTTGATGATTTCCGTGGCGTCCACGATGCAGAGCGAGGGCTTGATAGCCGTGTTTAGATCAACGATGCAGCGATCCAAATGTTCGATGGCAGCCGGGTCGGTTTGCCAATTGGGCTTGTGGAATTGAGCGCGGTTCGAGGATGGGGCATTCAGGCCCATCAGGTTTTTCATGGTTCCCGTGAATTTGTTGCCGGCGTGGTCCTTGGTGATGGGCATGTTGATGAAGACGTCATGGCTGAAAAATTCATTCAATATTTTGGCTTCCTGAAGGACGTTGCCGCCGATGACCGGGACGGACTTGAAATTGAGGTCATCCCTCGGGATGAGTTTGAGCGTTATGCCCTCTTCCTGGACGACTTGGGCTAAGCCCGCGCCATCCCAGTGCTGCTGGGTAAGCCAGCTCAGGCAGTTGATTTCCCCGGCCCCGGCTTTTTTACACATCCGGATGACC
>JAPKZH010000472.1 GCA_026393905.1 Candidatus Aminicenantota bacterium | reverse complement strand
AGCGGTTTTCCGGCGCTCGATTTCAAGCTCGAGTCGCTGTGGCACGTGAGGCAGTCGTCATTCGAGGCCGGAGAGATGGTGGAAGCCGCGGCCGGCGCCGCCAGCAGGCTCAAGGAAAGGGCTAAAAAAAATAGCTTCTGGGTCATTTGGACTTTGAACGTTTGGCTCTTTGGATAAGCTCCGGGACAAACCAGATCCCAGTCAGGGTCACGATGACCAGCAGGACCCAAAACAGAATTTTCTGGACATAGAACGGGGCGCCTGATTTTTTTTCGTTGACGTCACGATGGATCTTGGCCGTGGCGATTTTTTCGGGCATCCCGGGATGGCAGCTGGGCTGGCCGCAGGTCTTGGCCAGGTTGGCCGGATTCACCTTGGAAAGCGGGTCTAGGGCGGGACGGATGTCGTGGATGCCGTGACAGCTCGAGCAGTCGGCCTCGGCTTTGTCGCCGAAGCCGATGGCGATGCCGTGGAAGCTTTCGATGAACGTCTTGGTCCTGTCCTCGGGAATCCCGTATTTCTTCATGATCTCCGGCCGGGCATGGCAGGTTGAGCACGTATCGGGGATATGGGTCTTGGATGTCGGTGATTGGCTGTCCTTCGGGGAAGCCACGGTATGTTCGCCATGGCAGTCGACGCACAGGGGAGCGTCGCTGTTGCCTTTGAGGGCCTCCCGGCCGTGGATGCTTTGTTTATATTCGTCAAAAACGAGTGTGTGGCATTTTCCGCAGGTCTCCGGATTTTTAGCCGCAAGATGCGACTCTCCGACGCCCTGGATATTGTGGACGCCGTGGCAGTCCGTGCAAACGGCGGCAAAAGACGCCAGGCCTTTTTGGAAGAGGGCTTTGCCGTGGACGCTCTGCATATATTCTTGATAGGGCGATTCGGCATGGATGTGGTACTTTACGATCACGCTCATGTTTTCATGGCAGCGGGAACACATGAGCGGGATGTTTTTCCGATTGACCGTCGAGGCGGGGTCTTGGGTCTTTTTGATGTTGTGCTTGCCATGGCAATCCCAGCATTTTGCGACATCCTGCACGCCCCTCTCGAGGTAGGCTTTGCCGTGGACGCTGTCGGGATAATAGACGGGGCTCTCTCCCGCTCTCGGCAGATGATTTTCCTGGTGGCATTTGGCCGTGCAATTGGCCGGTGGAATATCTTTTTTCTTCTGATGGGGGAGCTCTGCCGTTCCCCCTTTCATCAAAATTTGGTGGCAATTCGTGCAGGCGAGATCGGCGTGGACCGATGCCGAGAGAGTATCCACGGCATGGCAGGAGAGGCATTTCTGGTTTTCCGTCCCCTCGGGCTTCTTGGCTTGAGGGGCTTGGCCGAATACGAGGACGGTCAGAAGAGTGCCCGCCAAAAGCCCCAGGACTATTTTATCAAGCGGTCGTTTATTCATGGAGATGATCTTCTTATCGTGTCAATGGAATTCCGGGGAAAACCAGAGGCCGCGCCCCGGGCCATCCATGTTCAGTCGTCAGGTTTTTTCCGGCTGGAAAAGGACCTATTTTCCGGGGACGGGGTGCTTGATCTTGTCCCAGGCGGCCGCGAAATCGTACGTCTTGCCATGCGCATTCTGATGGCAGGTCAAACACCACGTCTTGATGGCATCCGCATTGCCGTAGAGCTTGAGGCCGTTTTTGACGGCTTCGTCCTTGTTCTTCATAATGCTCAGCGTTTTATAGGCGCTGCCGGGTCCATGACATGCTTCACAATTGACACCTTCGGCTTTAAACTCGGCGGCTTTCTCGGCCAGCGGGCCGTGGCATTTCAGGCACTTTGGATCCGTCGACGGGTCTTTCACTCCCAACGCCTGAGCGTTGGCGGCGGCCGCGGGGGAGCTCAGAGCGGCGAAAGATTTGGCGTGGTTGCTCATTTCCCAGATCGGGAACTGCTGACCCTGCTTTTCGGTCTTGTGGCAGATCTGGCATTTCTGGGAGCCGACATACGTGATATTCTGGCCGGAGACGCTCACCGCAAACAGGCCCAGGGTGAGGAGGGCGGCCGGGATGATAACCTTCTTCATGGTGCCTCCTAACGTGTTTTGGAATGGTCCATTTTAGCCGAGAGGGCCGGCCTTGTCAATCCGGAAAATTAGAATTTCGATAAAGTTGATAAGAAAAATATATTTAGATCAGGGTCGGGAGCCTGATTTTGTCATGTCGCGGATTTTCAGGAACAGGGCCAGCCCGAAGAGGGCGAGGAAGGCCGTGGCAATGACCAGGCCCGTCCGCCGAAATTTGGCCTCCTGGAGGGCTTTGTCGCCGGCCTGCCGGATATCGACCAAAATCTTCTCTCCTTCGGCCGCTCTCTGGCGGATGTCCTCGACGGCCAGGCCGTGCGTCAGGTTTTTGGCCGAAACCAGGATCGTATTCACGTCCTGGAGATGGAACTTCGGCTGGCTGATCTCGACGCCTTTCTTTTCGGCCAGGGCCAGGATGTCTTCGTTCTGCCTCATTTGCTTTTGAAGCGCTTCGAAGATCCGCCCAAAGTCCGCCGCCGCCTGATAACCTTTGGAGCCGGATTCATGGCATTGGATGCAGACGGATTTTTCTTCCGTGCCGAGCATATCATTGGACGGCCGGAGAATTTTATGGTTGCCGTGGCAGGCTTCGCATTCGGACATCCCCATTCCATCGAAAGCCTTTTTGTGGGGGCCCTTGGAAAAAAGCTCGCCCGTGGAAGGATGGCACTGCCGGCAGACGGAGGCGATGGATTTCACTTCGGGCGGGAACGCCCCGTGGTTGCCGTGACAGTCATTGCAGGCCGGGGCCGACATATCCTTCTTATCGAACAGGGCATGGGCGTGGATGCTTTGCTTATACTCATCGAGCTGGTTCGTCGGGATCTTGTAATCTTTCATGGTGTCGGCGCTGGCGTGGCAGCGGCCGCAGGTCTGGGGGATGTTCCAGGGGAACGTCGTGGATTTCGGATATTTCGCGGATTGGATGCCATGAATGCCATGGCAGTCCGTGCAGACAGCGGCCTTTCGCGCAGAACTCGGGAACCTGGCCGCGCTTGGGCGCACCCTTGAAAGATTTATCTTTGGCTTTGTCGGCGTCATCCTGGGCCGGGTTTCCGCCGTGGCAGTCCGCGCAGCCCAGGCCGAACTGTTGGTGGATGTCTTGTTTAAAAGCATCGGCCGGAGCGAGAAGCTCGGCCTCGAGCTTGCTGTGGCAGTCCAGGCAGCTGTTTTTCTGGCCGAAACCGAGCAGGGGGAAACACAGCAGGCAAGACAAGGCCAGGGGCAATAACCATTTTTTAATCATCATCTCGTTTTTCATGGATCTATAATCCGCGCACGGTGTACGTCAGGATGGTCATTACGACGATGTAGAGAAATATCGCCGCTCCGATCAATGTAAAAACCGGGCTTAGTTTCTCTTGGGCCGCTCTTCGGTCGAGATAGGGCACCAGTATCCAGAGGAGGCCTCCGGCCATGAAGGCCAGAATGGCCAGCTTCTCGCCCTCGATGAAAATTATATGGGACGGCAGGAGCTTGAGCGTCGTGAACATGAACGTGAAATACCATTCGGGCTTGATGCCCAGGGGGGTGGCGGTGAACGGATCGGCCTTTTTCCCGACTTCCCAAGGCAAAAAGACGCAGAGGACGCCGATCAGGACGAGGATGAGTGTCCATCCCAGAGCGTCCTTGAAGAGGAAATCGGGGAAGAAAGATATTTCCTTGACCTTGGCTTCGTTGATCCCGATGGGCTTCGACATGCCGAGGATCTGGACGAGAAGGACATGGGTCCCGATAACAAGGAAGGCGGCCATGGGAAGGATGGCGACGTGGAACCAGAAGAACCTGGAGAGAGTGGCCTGGGAGACAGACGAGCCGCCGAGGATCAGCGTCTTCAGCCATTTTCCGATCAGGGGAAGACTTCCGGCAATATCCGTGCCGACGCGGGTGGCAAAGTAAGATAGCTCATTCCAAGGCAGGAGATAGCCGCTAAAGCCGAAGGCTAGGAAGATGACCAGCAGCAAGAATCCCGTGATCCAGGTCAGCTCCCGGGGCCTGCGGTAAGCCTTGAGAAAATAC
>JAPKZH010000357.1 GCA_026393905.1 Candidatus Aminicenantota bacterium | reverse complement strand
TTCTCCCAATCTTCGTCTATGGTTTTGTCTTCTTTCCTTGCCGCCTGATAACCTTCGAAGAGAAGGGTGTCCAGTTTAAGCTTTTTTTCCTTGCATAATTCATTTTGTATTCCCGCTCGGCAATGGGTTTTTAACCTCTCTAATTTATGACGATCATGTTTTTGGGCCGAAGGAGCGATGAAGAGAAGAAATGATGCGCACGGGTCCGAGCAGGCCTGATTCCACCGGCCGATCGTTTTTGTGCCACAGCCGCCAGCTGGTGAACGTGGTGCGGCCGGCAGGGCTCGGCTTGTCTTCCTGGAGCCATTTCGGCCAAGCTTTCAGGGTGCCGTCAGGATTGCGGTCGCTGTCCTCGGCCAGAAATTCGTCGCCGATCTGCCGGTTTACCCAAAGGTTGACGACGTTGACTTCGAGCGTGTTTTTGCCCGGCTTGACCGCGTCGGTGATTTCAACACGATAGGGCGGCTTCCAGAGGATGCCCAGGTTTCGGCCGTTGAGTTTGACCTCGGCCATGACCTCGACCTTGCCCAGGTCGAGCCACAGACGACATTCTTTCGCGGTCATCGCCGTGGAAACGGAAAGAGCCTTCGTGTAGGTTGCGCTTCCGGAGTAGAATTTGACGCCCTTATCCGGGTGGTCGCTCCAGGAGATCAGCTTTTCGAGCGCAATGCGTTCCGGAGCTCCTCCCCCCGGCGCGAAACTGACATCCCAAGGACCGGTGACCGGAACGGCCGGCGGCACGGCGGCCGCCTCGAGGCGCCGCGCCGTGCCATCGGCAAACTTAAGCTCGTACGTCCCCGGCTGCCAGACTTGGGCTTCGAGACCTTTATCTGGGCTCGAGATCAATTCGATCTCGGGGGCTTCTACTGGGAGCGGCGCGCGGGTGACCTCCGCTGGGACCAGGCCGGATTTCCAGGCCGTGTTAAGAAGTTCTTTGTCCTTACGGGCGACCGAAATAATCCGTTCGGACGCGGGCGCTGCCTCTTCGCCGAAGACAACGAACACCGAGCCGGAGGGCTCGAACGAAATTGGCAAGCGGACCATCCCGTCCGCGGCGTCGTAAACCGCGGGGCGCACGATCTCTCCGGTATCCGGCCGCCAAAGTTCCGGCCGTTTGCCCCGGACGCGGAATGTGCACACCGCCTGCTCGGGCTGCGGGAGTTTATTGGCGACAAAATAGACCTCTGCGCCGTCCACGGAGCGGTGGATGAAACGCAGGCTTGCCGCCGAGCTTTTTGTCTGGTAGCTGAAGTCCCGCGGCACGCCCATCTTCTCCAATACGGCGGCAACAAAGCCCTCTCCGGGGAATTGCTCGGTGTCGGTATAGGTTTGACCGATTTCGCCCCAGGGCCGTATTCCGAGCGGGCCGAGTACTTTGGCTGCGGTCCAACCTTTTCCGGAGGCTGGGCTGGAGTCCCAATTTTTATCGGCGGCTTCGGTGGATTCCCAAGTTTTATCTGTGGGCACGATCAAAACGCGGCCGTCGCCGTATTGAACCGTCAACGAGCCGATGAGGCCGGCGGGATTGGGGCCGTTTCCTCCGTTCTCCGCTTCAATCGCCAGGAGGTTTTGTCCGGGCTTGAGCAAAGCGGCCACGTCCGTTTCGAACATCCGTTTGTAATCATTGCCCGATCCGGCTGAGCGGCCGTTGATCCAGCAGGTGAAGGCGTTGTCGGCCGTCAGCATTAAGCGGGCCGATGCCACGGGGTGCCCGGCTTCCAGGTTGATGACGCGGCGGAAGAAGCGTTTTCCCGGCGGGACGGCTTCCGTCGGGTTTCCTTCAGGATGCCAGATCCATTGCGCCTGACCCAATTGCTCGCGGGCGCTCTTGGGCCGTTCTATTTTCTTTTTAAACGCCGCCGACCAGAAAATGCGGCCCTTGCCGTATCGCCGTTCGGTCAGCTGCGCCGGAGGCTTGTCCGAGCCCCAGAGTTCCTCAGACAGCCGCTGGACCTTGTCATCGCAGCGCGGATAGTCGCTCAGGCTGGGGGATTTCGCCGGAGGCGACCCGGCGACCGTTGCCCCCGCCTCCACAAGTTCCTTGACCTTGCTGAGAAGCTGCGGAGTCATAGTCTCAACTGTGGGCAGGACCAGGAGACGATAGCTCATGCCATCGGGCAGGACCAGGCGGCCGTCCTTTACCGTCATCCGCGTCAGGACCACTTCCGGCGGGCAGGTGTCAAAATTGTAGCCCGTCCGCTCCCGCGGCAGGCCTTCCCGACCGGGCGTTCCGGAGAGGAAGCTTTTCTGCCCGCCCAAGGTCTGGGGCGAGCCTTCCGGCCCCAGATAGCAGACATCGGCCACAAAAAGCCCCTGGCGGAGGAGAAATTGGCACCGCGCCAGATAAGCATGCCAGGCCGCCGACTGTTCCCACCAGGTCTGTGTCCGTTCGTAATGGAGCCCCCAGGGACCCATAGACATGCCGGGCCTTACGCCCAGCCAGGGCTGCATGGCGTAGCGGTGGAAGACAAAGCGGTTGATTCCTTCGCAAAAGGCCCAATCGCCGAGCTCTTTGATCGAGGCGGGATGGCCCAGCCAGCGTTCGGCATCGGTGGCGGTGAAGGCCTCGGCTCCCACGATGGGCTTGCCGTACACGTGGGCGGCCGATGCCATTTCGGTGCAGCTCCAGGCCGCGCCGTATTTTTCCCACGACCAGAACTCGCCCATAGGCTCGTCGGCCCGGCCCGCATAGGCCATCTCGTCGGTGGGACAATTGGTGTAGGCTTCGATGCTCAGTCGCAGTCCATGCTCGTGGGCCAACTCCCGAAAATGGCCGGCGTAATTTTGGAGCAGCAGTTCATTGATGGTCTGCCTCAGGTCCCAGAGGAATCGTTCGGAGACCTCGCGGCTGTCCACGATGCGGCCTGTCATAATCGCTAAAAATGGCAGCAGGTCGTACCCGCGCCGGCGCCGGAATTCATCGCGGAATTTCGGAGTCCAGTTTTGCGACCCGACTTCCCAGCTGTCGATGTGTGTAGCGACAAGGGATTTGCCGGCCAGCGGCCCCACTTCGGCAATGAGTTTGCCCATGAGCCCTTCGAAATGAGCTTGGACGGCTTCCTTGCTCAGCTTGTCGCACTCCAGCCCGCGTCCCGACTCGGGCGCGGGATGGTTGTCTTTGCCCGTCGTCGTGTGGCCCAGGCGGAGGATCGTCCACTTGCCTTCCGGCGCGTCCCATGCGATTCGTCCGCCTTTATCCAGGCGCGCCGTCAGGTTCACCAAGCGGTTGCGGGGAATAGTCTGGTCAGGAGGAACCGACGGCCAGACTGCGGGCACCGCGGGAGAGGCGTCCATGGGGATATCTGCGGCTTTCTCCCGGAAACTATCGATGCGGGCATCTCCGGTGGGCGTTGGGAAAGCCCAGACCGCGATGTCCCCGTAATAATTCGCCACGGCCTGCGGCCGGGCGAGCGTTCCCTCGAAATGTTTCGGCCCCTCGACCTGCGTTTCCGTCCAGACCACTCTTTGCATGGACAGTTCAGGCGTGATCCACGGGCCGCCGCTGCCGCACCAGCCGGCATCGTTGTTCATATTCACTTCGAGCCCGAGGCGGTTCGCTTCCGCACAGACGTGTTTGAACAGCTCACGCCACTGGGGGCTGTTGAAAGCGACCGGCCCTTTGGGCGCGCCCTGGTCCACTTCCATGATCAGCACGCCGCCGATGCCCGTCCGCTTCATCGCCTCCAGGTCGGCGGTTATGCCCTCCCGGGTGATGTTCTGGTTGAGCCAAAACCAAT
>JAPKZH010000285.1 GCA_026393905.1 Candidatus Aminicenantota bacterium | reverse complement strand
CTGCCGGATTTTTCTGACCGATTTTTCCAGCCGGGCGATCATATCGTTGAAGGTGGCGACAAGGGCGCCGATCTCGTCCTTTTGGTTTTTGGCCTCGATCCGGAGCGAGAGGTCGTCGGCCGTGATGTGTTTGGCAGTCTGAACAACGCTTGTCACGGGCTGGAGGGCCCGCCTGATGATGAAGCTCCCTCCGAGGGACGCGAACAACAATAACAGCAGCCCGGCCAGGATCATGATGATTGTCAGTTGGTTCAGGTCCCCGCTGACGCGCTCCAGAGATATGCCTGCTTGGATAACGGTCTCCCCTCGGACCGGCAGAAAAACCACGCGCAACGGGGACGACGCCAATTTCTTATCCGTGGCCGTCAGATAGAGAAGATGATCCCAATCCGCCCGTTCGGCGCGGGAATAAATATCGGGATCAAAGGTAAAGGCATCCGGAGGAATTTTCCCGGTCCGGATGACCTTTTCCACCGTGCCTCCGCCTTCTTCGTCCAGCTTGACGGCCTGGAGGAATGGATTGTGGGCTTTAAACTCCTCCTCGGCTTTTCGCAGGGCTTCTTCCCAGGTGACGCCGCGCTGCCGCCAGGCCGTATTGACTCCCTCAGCGATCTCGCGGAGTTCCTCATCCGTATCCGCCATCAGGCCCTTTTTGAATCCTTCATAGAGAAACGTCCCGGAGAAGGCGATGATGATGCCCAGGATGACGATGTACCAGATCGTCAGCTTGAAGGCGAGGGACCTAAATCTCCCGACTTTCATCGATCGTGTATCCATGTCCCCGGATCGTGCGAACGAGCTTCACCTCGAATTCGCTGTCGATCTTTTTTCTCAGATAGTTGATGTAGACGTTGACGATATTGCTCGTGCCTTCATAGTTCATGTCCCAGACGTGCTCGACGATCATGGACTCGGTGACGACTCGGCCCTTGTTTCGCATGAGATATTCGAGGAGGGCATATTCTTTCCCGCTGAGAGGGATCTGTTTCCCGGCCCGTATCGCCTGGCGCTTGGCTGTATCCATCTCCAAGTCCCCGACTCTCAGCACTTTCGTCTTGTAATCCTGAGTCCGCCTCAGGAGGGCCCTGATCCTGGCCAGGAGCTCCTCGAAGGAGAACGGTTTGGTCAGGTAATCATCCGCCCCTTCGGTCAGGCCGCTGACCTTGTCTTCCACCGAGTCCTTGGCCGTGAGCATGAGAATCGGGGTGAGCATGCCCTTCTGCCGCAGCTCGCGGCAGACCGCAAACCCGTCCTTCTTCGGCAGCATGATATCGAGGACGATGACGTCATAGGAGTTGATCGAGGCCCAGTCCACGGCCTCTTCGCCGTCCCGGCAGACATCGACGGCGTATTGCTCCTCCCTCAGCCCTTTTTGCAAAAAGGCGCCGACTTTTCGATCATCCTCGACGATCAGGATTCTCATCGGCCTCCTTTTCCATTATAGGAGAAAGCGGATCATGAGGAAAGGCAGGCGCGGCCCGGCCTTCTCTCTAAAATCCTCTTTCAAGACGCTTCCCATCAATCCCAGCCTTCATAGTGGTCATGCAGGACGCCCAAGTCACCGAACCGCGGGTTGACGACATTGCTGTAGATCGAGCCGAAGGTGTAGCTCAGGCTGACAGAGACAAACAAGTTATAATCCGTCCGCAGCTCTTTTCGCCGCAAAAGGATTTCATCCAGAGTCCGGTCGCCTTTCTCCAAAGACAACTGATCCCGGATGCGCTCATACATCCCGTCGATATTCAGGTCAAGACCTTTGAAGATCCGGAAGGAGAGCTCGGTGAAAAACGCCAGCCTGTTAAAATTGAAATCATGAAAATAATGCGATCCCTCCAGCGACGCCTCGAGCGTACCCCAGGGCTCCTTGATTTCAAGCGTGGCGGACAGGGACTGGCCAAGGAGGTTTTCCTTGGTCTTGTCGTAAATCGTCTCCTTCCGATACTTTACGAATTCATAGCCGATTTTATACAGAAAACGCAGCTGCCGCCGGGTCGACTCCGAATACGGGAAAAGGTCATATTCAAGGGCTGGGGTAGGAACGATCTTGTAGCGGAGGTTGCTGTACGTGGAAGAGCTGACGCCCAGGTAAAAGCCGGCCGACCAATGCTCACCGAGACTTTTAACGAACAGGCCGGCGAAGTCTTCGGCATCCGAGTCGCTGCTGATCGTTCCCTCTTCGTATTTGAACTCTTGGTTGGAGAAATAGGCCGAGAGCCCCAGCCGGAGCTTGATGTCGGGAGTTATTTTGTTGGCTGATAAATTGAAGTTGATCGATTGGGATTTCGTCTGGGATTCCCGGTCGAGTTCGCCCCCCAGGCTCAGGCTGAAAACCCAGAATTTCCATCGATCCACGACGTCCGTCGGTTTGACCTTTTCTTTGAATTCGACGGAAATGAGATCGCGGATGGGCGTTTTTGCCGTATAGGGAACGAGCCCCATCTTCAGGACCGAGACATACCCCCGCCGAACTTCCTCTTCCGTATCCGTCTTGCTGGATGCATAAATCAAGATGCTGTTGATGGACGCAAAGCCCCCCTGTCCGATGAAGGTGAGAGTGTATTCCGTCCCGCCGCTGCCCGTGTCCTGGGTCGTGATCAGGACATGGACATCGGCCTCCTTCCGGTCCCGGACATAGTTGACAAAGGGAATCTCGGTCCGGATGTAATCCTGGTCGCAGTCCTCGCAATCGATGTAGACTTTGGGTGCTTTTTGCTTCATCTCGGCGATGTTGAACTGACTCCCCTTCTCCTCCCGTTCCTGGGGAGAGGACAGGGCCGGAAGGGTTAAACACAACAGGATCAACATTCCTATTAGGGTCCGCTTTTTCATGCGATTCCTCCTTGGGATTTGTGAAGTCGCTTGAGCCCATTCGCCCGAAGTCTTTTGCACTGCGGGGGGGCCTTGATCTTCTATTGTCATGGGCTCATTATAGCCGAGCTTCATTAAGCGAGGATTAGGAAACGATTAAAAAACTCTAATGTCATCCATGCTCATGCCCGGCTCTTGATCGGGCAGGCTATTTCAAAAAATGGAGCCTTGTCTCTTGGAATCTGCAAAAATCCTCGGTCGCATCTGAAAACAAAACAATGAGCAGCCTGCCGATATGAAAAATTTTCCGCGATTGATCGTGGGGCCATCCATTCTCGATGAGTTTGAAGCCGGAGACAAGGCCGGATAACTAACGGAAGGCAATATAGCACCCGCATCGAGCCGCTGTCAACGGACAAACGCTGTTAGCCCGGGACCAAATTCGCTGATATTTCATGGTTCGAAGTGGCAAGTTCAAGCCCAGCTTGTTTTGAGGGATCAAGTTGACGGACGGTTCCCCCTCCAAATTGACTTTGCCGGCGAGGGTACGTATCATGAACTCACGACACTTTTGATTTCATCGCAAAGCTCATGTGGAGGAGGGAAGGATGAGGCCTGCCGGACGTTCATCGATAAGATTCCTTCATTTCGCCCATTTCAGCCTGCTTTCATGGATCGTCCTATTCGCAATTTTTTCGTTCAGCGGGTGTCAAGAGAATTCCAAGGAGCCGCCAAAAAAAACCTATACCCTGACGGTGACGCGAGGCGAAGGCGTTGACGGTTACCCCAATCCGGGGACGTATACGTATGATCCCGGGATGGAAGTCAACTACGGGTATCGGGCCCTCGAAGACTATTCCGATCTCGTCGTAACCCTTGACGGCGAGCCGATCGCCGCGACCGGCACCTTCGTCATGAATGCTAAACACACTCTTGTCGCGACCTGTTTCAAGCGGGTGCTCTGGAAATACGACGTCGATTCGGCGGTCTATTATTCCAGCCCGGCTATCGGCGACGACGGCACGGTTTACTTCGGCACGGGAATGTCTATGTCGCGGCCCGGCACGCTCTATGCCGTCGGGCCCGACAAGGTTCTCCAATGGTCGTATTCGATCGCCAGCGCCTTCTATTCTCCCGCGATCGGCGTCGACGGGACGATCTACATCCAGGATTACCGCAACAACGTCTATGCCTTTGCTCCCGGCGGAACGCTCAAATGGATCTATAACGATTATCAATATTTCTACCCTCATGACGTCGGGCAGCGTAGTCCGGCCATCGGCGCCGACGGCACGGTCTACATCGCCGCGGACGGACTCTATGCCGTCGATCCGCTGACCGGCCGGCGAATCTGGCATTATGCCCATCCCGATTATGCCGACCGGGAGTGCCTCGCTTCGCCGGTTATTGGATCTGATGGGACCATCTATGTCACCATCGGCGAGGACATGCTTTTTGCCGTCGATTCCGACGGCCGACGCCGATGGATTTTTCGGTTTGCCCATGACTGGGAAATGTCGTTCACCTCGCCGGCCATCGATCAAAACGGCGTCATTTATCTCGCCTCCGAGGGCAACTATGGCGGGACCGCTCTATCAAACCTCTATGCGGTCAATCCGGACGGGACGCAAAAATGGAGGCATCCCGTCGACGGCGGCCGGTTCGTTAGAGCCTCTCCGGCCGTGGGAATCGATGGCGTCATCTATATCGCGACCAAAGCCAACGGGCTTGATCTTCCCGCCAAGCTCATCGCCCTGGCACCAAACGGTCAAAAGATTTGGGACTATACCGTCGAAGGTGTCCATCAGACTCCGGATGATGTCTATTCTTCTCCGTCTATCGGAGCCGACGGCCTGATTTATTTCGGGGCTGAGACCGGATTCATCTACGCCGTCAACCCGAATGGGACGATGAACTGGAAATTCCAGCTCCAGCACGCAGTCAATTGGTCGTCCCCCGCTATTGCCAATGACGGCACAATCTACCTTGGGACTCTGCGCGGCGGCAATTACCAGGGGTATCTCTATGCCATAAAATCGACCAGCATGGGATATATGCCGTCGGCCTGGCCGCGCTTTCGCCATGACCGTAAAAATACGGGGCGGTTCGGCGCCTGGTGATCCAACGCCTCAGTTCACGGATTGGGCTCAAAAGCCGCCTAGCGGCTGAAGTAGAACACCGAAACGTCCGCGTAATTGTAGCGGTTCTTGGCAAAAAGCGGCTGGACGTGAAAACGCCGGATCTCCATCATTTTCCGGATCGCCTTTTCGCCCTGGGAGTACCCGGCGTTGTAGGCCGTGGCATAGAAACGGAGCTTCTCCAGGTCATCGGCAAATGTCCGGTTCCCGTAGAGCTTGTCCATGACTATCATGAACAGCCGAAGATACCGAGCCTGCCAGCCAAGATCGTCGAGCCGGACCACTCGCTCCTTCCGCAATCGGGAGGAATCGCCCGCATCAAAAGATGCGATCTCAGCGGCCGCCTTCTCAGCCGCTGAGAAAAGCCGGTTGTAGTCCCTCTCGATCTGTTCGGCGAACGTCGGCTTCATCTGGAAGTGGCCGACCGAAAAGTTCGCATATTTACGGCCGTACTGGACATACAACACCTTGAGCGCCCGCACCTGGATTTTGTCTTCCAGGGACCTGAACCGGATGATTTCGGGAAAGACGACGGCCAAGGCGATCCGGGTCTCTAATGGGGAAAGGCCCAGGGAATCGGCGATCCAAGGACTTTGGCGTAGGAACTTCTCGGCTTTGGTGTAATTCGCGCCGAAGATGGCGGCGTAATCTTCCCCCGCGGTCAAGGGGGATAAAAGGAGGAAAATGAGAAGGACGCCGACGAGCGGCCGCACACGGCAAGCTGATCGGGCAGCCGAGGCCCGGATTCCCTGAAACAAAAAGGGCCGGATGCTAGATCGCTCTCTCGTAGACAACGATGTCCTTTTTATTCTCCAGGGCGATCCACTTGATCATGGTCTGCCCGTTCTCCTGGAACGTCACGATGCTCAAAGGAAAAGGATATTTCTTGCCATCGCTGAAGACGAGGTTCTCAATCGCCAGCGTTAGACGCCCAGCGGGTTGGGCTTGAGAATCTTGATGAAGCTTCTCTTTTTCAGACCGTTCAAGAATTCGTTTGTCTTGACCGCCCGTTTTTCCGCATAGATTCTCTGTTCGATGGCCTGCTTGGCTTCCTCGAACGTTTTTTTCCGGCTTTCCTTTTTTTCGGTGAGCTTCAGCAGGTACCAGCCATTCTTCGTTTCGACCCAAGCCGAGACCTCTCCCTGCTTGAGCTGGCTCACGGCCTGCTCCAGGGTTTTATCAAGCTCCCCTTTCTTGAATGTCCCGAGCTCTCCCTTGGATTCCTTGATGGGGCCGTCTGAATACGACTGGGAAAGAGCAAGGAAATCTTCCCCAGCCCGGACCTTTCCGCTGATCTCGGTCTTCTTCTGCTCGAGCTCCTCGGCGCTCTTGCCTTCGGGTGAAAGATAGACGGCGCTGATCTTATATTCCTCAGGATCAACGAAATCCTGCGGATGGAGCTTGAAATAGTTGACGACCTCAGAATCGTCCAGGACGATGGACCGGTCGACTTCCATGCCCACGACGGCCTGCTTGAGGATGCCCTCTTCCGCCTGTTTCAGGAATTGGGCATAGTCCATGCCCTGGCTGGCCAGGGCCCGCTTGAGGTCATTATCCGACTCGAGGTTGTTTTCTTTCTTGAGGTTATCAATGTACCGTTTGACTTCGTCGGCCACGTTCAGGTTTTTCTCCTTGGCCAACTGCAGGACGAGCAGGTCTGTGATCAGGCCATCCATCAAGGTTGTTTTGATTTGTTCCAGCACTTTCTCGAGATTCTCCCCTTTGAGCTGGGAGCGGGCGGCCTGGACCCGCATTTCATATTCCTGCTTGTATTGAGAGAGCGTAATGACATCGTCATTGACGATCGCCACGATCTCCTCCACGACTTCCTGGCCGACGAGGACGATCCCGCACAGACCGAACAGGATCAGGCTGAACATCTTTTTGGCTTTATTCATTTTCGATCCTCTGGTAAGGAAATGATAAATTTTCGGTCGTGGACTTCCAGTCCATCGTCTTGCGGAGGGTGGCCAAGTAGGCAGATACCGCCTGTTGGGATTTCTGTTCTAGGAGTTTTGTTCGGATGGACTGGCCGGCTTCCTCGGCCGTCAACAAGCGCGGCTCGAATTTCTTGTCCAATCGGAAGATGTGATAACCGTACGTGGACTCGACGACCCGGCTGATCTCTCCCTCTTTCAGGCTGAAGACGACTTTTTCAAGCTCGGACGGCAATTGGCCGACCTTGAAGACACCCATCACGCCGCCTTTCGAGGCCTCGGGCCCCGCCGACTCGGCCCGGGCGATCTTCCTGAATTCCTCTTCAGGGGCGTTCTTCAACTTGTCCAGCACTCCGCTCGCCTGCCCCTCGGAGGCCAGCAGGATTTGGCTGACCTGGACCCGCTCCGGCTGCAAGAATTCGCTTTTATGCTGCTCGTAATAATCGGCAACCTCTTGATCATCTGCGGCGATGTCCTTGACCAAGAGAGAGAGGAATTTCTGGACGAGGAGCCTGTCATAGAGCGCCGCCGTGTCCGCTTCGAGCGGCGGCTCCTCTCCGGTCTCCGTCCGGAGTGCGCTTTTGAGCTTGGCCAGATAGGCGGCCTTCTCATCCTCGCTTAGGCTGACCCCTTCATTTTGGGCCCGTTTCAGAAGGATCTTTTCATCGACAAACTCATCAAACAGGCGGCTGAGGGCGGCCCCGGTCAAAGACTTCAGGCTGTCCCCGACACTATCCTTCAAATACTTGGTGAAGTCGGCATTGGTGTAGATCGCGCCTTCCACCTCAAGGACGATCTCTTTTTGTTTTTCAGGATCATCCAGCTGGAAGGCCTCCGTCTCTCCGGCCGGACTCTGCCGGCGGCAATCGACGAAACACAAAAGGGATGCGAAGATCATGAGCGGAACCAGCCAGGCCCGCCGTTCTGTAGAGTATCTCATCTTTTTTAAATTCAATCTATTATATTACATCCGTATAACTCCATCAAGACGGCGATCGTTTCACGGAGAAGCTCGCCCTCGCCTCCCGAACGAACCTCCAGGCTCATGACGCCCTGGGGCGTCAGGGTTCCCCGGTACCGGTTCAGGAGCTTTGTCATTCGAGCTATCTGAACGTCTGTGGATGGCAAGAATTTAAAAATAATTCGATGATCGACTCGGTCGATGGCCTTGATCATCAATTTCTGGGCTAAGAACTTGATCCTCCCGTAGTCGAGAAGGCTCGAGACGCTCGCCGGCAGCGGCCCGAAGCGGTCCGCGATTTCGTCCTGGATGGCCCTGACCTCGTCCAGGCTTTCCACGGACGACACGCGCTTGTAGAGGTTGAGCCTGAGGTTGATCTGAGGCAGATAGTCCTCGGGAATCTGGATATCCACCTTCAGGTTGATCTCGCTTTTGACCTCTTCGATGTTCTCGCCTTTGAGCTCCCGGATGGTCTGTTCCAGGAGATGGATAAAGTAATCAAGGCCGACAGCCTCCATGGTGCCGTGTTGTTTCTCGCCGAAAAGATTCCCTGCCCCGCGGATCTCGAGGTCTTTGACCGCCAGCCGGAACCCGGATCCCAATTCGCTAAATTCCTTGAGGGCTTCCAGGCGCCGCTTAGCCAAGGGCGTCAGCTCATTGAAAGGCGGGACGAGGAAGTAGGCGAAAGCCTGGCGCGAGGAGCGGCCGACCCTGCCCCGCAGCTGGTAGAGCTGGGCCAGCCCGAAATGGTCCGCCCTGTGGACGATCAAGGTGTTGACCAAAGGGATGTCGATTCCGTTCTCGATGATCGTCGTCGAAACCAGGACGTTGTACTTCCGGCTGATGAAATCGATCATCCGTTTTTCAAGGGCGGCCGCCCGTATCTGCCCGTGGATGGTCACGACCTTCGCCTCGGGCACCCATTTTTCGATGAGCGAGGCCATGTGCTCCATGTCCTCGATCTTGTTGAAGATGTAATAGACCTGGCCGCCGCGGGCGAGCTCCTGCTTGATCGCCAAGGCGATGAGCTTTGGGCTGAACGTGGTTACAACGGTGTGCACGGCCAGCCGGTCTTTGGGGGGCGTTTCGATCAGGCTGATGTCGCGCAGCCCGGTCAGCGACAAGTTCAGCGTCCGAGGGATGGGAGTCGCCGTGAGGGTGAGGACATCGATATTGGCCTTCATCTGCTGGATTCTCTCTTTGTGCTTGACGCCGAACCGCTGTTCCTCATCGATGATCAACAGCCCCAAGTCCCGGAACTCGACGTCCTTGGAAAGCAGCCGGTGAGTGCCGATGATGATATCGACCCGGCCCTTTTTCAGGTCGTCGACGATTTTCTTTTGCTCGGTCTTCGATTGAAACCGTGTCAGCGCCTCCACCCGGGCCGGAAAAAGAATCATCCGGCTTAGAAATGTCTTCAAATGCTGGCTGGCCAGGACCGTGGTCGGGCAGAGCGCGGCAACCTGTTTTCCGTCCATGACGGCCTTAAAGGCCGCCCGCATCGCCACTTCCGTCTTGCCGTACCCGACATCCCCGCAGAGCAGCCTGTCCATAGGCGCTTCGGCTTCCATGTCGTTTTTGATCTCGCGGATGGACCGCAGCTGGTCATCGGTTTCCTCGTATTCAAATGTTTTCTCGAAATCGGCCTGCCAGTTGCCCTCAGGGCTGAAGCTGAATCCTTTCAGAGCCTTTCGCCGGGCATACAGCTCGAGAAGCTCCTTGGCCAATTTCTCGACGGCCTTTTTGGTCCGCTCTTTGGTTTTCTGCCAGGAATTGGTCCCCAGCTTGTCCAGCGGCGGGAGCGCCGCTCCGACCTGGGCGTATTTCTGGACGAGGTTCAGATCCTCGACGGGGACATAGAGTTTGTCCTCATCGCGGTAGTGGAGCTCGATGAATTCCCTCGTTTTGTCCTCCACGTCCATCCGGAGAAGCCCCTGAAAAACGCCGATGCCGTAATCCGCATGGACGATGAAATCGCCCGTCTTGAGGTCCTGGAATTGAGTGAGGGAGGGACGGACCGAGGGGCGGCTGACGATGACCCGTTCCTCGGTGATGATATCCGTCTCTGAGAAGAACGAGATTTTTTCCCGTGGGAAGCTGAATCCCTGGGCCAGTTCACCGAGAAGGAGGACGAGCTCGCCGCTTTTGGGGAGCGTGAACGGCGAGTCCGCTTCCACGGCCGGGATTTCGTTCTGGGCGAGAAGGCCCGAAATTTTCTTGCGGATAGTTTTGCTGGATAGGAATATGGTGCATCGTTCCCGTTCTCTCTGGAGCCTGCGGGCATAATCGAGGAAAAAGGGGATCCTGTTGTCGAACCGGGGGATTGATTGAAAGGGGAAGTGAAAAATTTTTTTGACTTTGCGGAGCTCAAAATCCTCGCTGAGGATCGCATCTTTTTGGATGGTTTCCCAGAGATGGGGAGGAAAAATCTTTTCCGGTGGGTGAACAGCCTTGCCGCTTGTCCGGAGAGCCTCGGCCTCGGCGCTCAGCTCCCGCATGGCCTCTTCCCATTCCTTCTGGACTTCCTCCACATGATCGACGATAAAAACCGAATCTTCGAGGTAGGCGGTGAAGGGCACGCCGCTATCGTCTTGGCCCGGCGATTCAAGAAGCGATGGGACCAGCACTCGGTCCAGTTTTCGCAGGGACCGCTGGATCGAAGGATCGAATTCCCTGAGCGAGACGATCTCGTCTCCGCTGAACTCAATTCTGTAAGGAACCGTCTGCCAGGGGGTAAAGACATCGACGATGCCTCCGCGCCAGGCGTATTCTCCTCTGAAGGAAATGAGGTCTTCGCGGCTATAGCCGTACTCCTCGAGCGTCCGGATCAGCTTATCCCTGTCGAAAAACTCCCCTCTGTTCAGCTTCATAAAAAGATTCGGCAT
>JAPKZH010000630.1 GCA_026393905.1 Candidatus Aminicenantota bacterium | reverse complement strand
CGGATGGCGCAGGAGAAGGTCCCGTTCCAGGGCCTGCCGGCGCGGATCTGCTGGCTGGGCTATGGAGAGAGAAACCGGTTCGGGGCCCTGATCAATCATCTCGTCAAGAAAGGAAAGATCAGCGCTCCGATCGTCATCGGCAGAGACCATCTGGATACGGGCTCGGTCGCTTCGCCCAACAGAGAAACGGAAGGCATGAGAGACGGCTCGGACGCCATTGCCGACTGGCCGATCCTGAACGCTCTTTTGAATGCCGTCTGCGGCGCATCCTGGGTTTCGGTCCACCATGGCGGAGGCGTCGGGATCGGGCTCTCCATCCACGCCGGCATGGTGATCGTCGCCGACGGACAGGCGTCAACGGCGAAGCGGCTGGAAAGAGTCCTCACGGTCGATCCCGGTTTGGGCGTAGCCCGCCATGCCGATGCCGGCTACGAGGAAGCCGTCCGGTTTGCCCAAGAAAAAAAGATCAGGATTCCGATGGCCCGGGGAAAATAGCCCGGTTTTTTGAACGGCACACCATGTGCCCTTTGTTCTTCCTGTAATCCTCTGAAACTAAACCAGTAAAAGGCGCATCAGCGGGGACTGTGCCATTTTTTCGGGCGGAGCTCTTTTCTCTGTATGGGATGTAGTCTTTAATTTCTTTATTTTCACTTCGTTAGAAACAGAATCTCGGCCTTCGTTTTGGCACGGGACTTGCTTTGGTAGGAGGCTTAAGGAGGTTATCATGAAAACTTTAAAAAAGCGTTTGGTCAAAAGGTCATTGGCCGTGGTTATGACGGTTGTCCTGGCCTGGCTCATCGCCGCGCCGGCCTTTGCCGCGGACGAGGAGACCGAGGGAAGCTTTTGCAAAAGGGCTCTAAATAAATGCATTGCCGAGGCGATTATTTCCGGGCTCTTGTCGTGGGGCGCGACGATCGTTCTGTTCGCAACCTTCTGCCTGGTCGGGTATGACTTCTGCGTGAAATATGTTGATGAAAGCTTGTGAGGAAAGGAGGACATCATGGAGAAAAAACGGCAAAAGAACCGGACAATAGCGGCCGCTCTGTTGTTCTGCCTGGTTTTTGGCATGGGCATCGGGGCCGGCAACCTCCAATCCGGCATCTGCGAGGATGCCGTAAAGGAATGTTTTAACGATTGGTACAACCAGGCCTGGGGATATTTCGGCACGGTGTATTGCGTGATGGGCTATGCGTTCTGCAAAAAATATATCGATCCCTGATCATCGGCGACCGGAAAAATGAGAAAAAAAGGCTCGCCCGGCGTCGGCTTGGATGGAGGAGGATGACATGATGAAAAATGGCAAAATGTTCAGGCGGGCGGCGGCCGTCGTCTTGATCGTTCCTCTTTCCATTTTTGCCGCGGAACAGCGCCTTAAGGTTTCGATTCAGGAGATTCTTTCCATAGGCGCCTTGGATGATGAGGCCATCTTCCAGTGGACCGGCGTGGCTGCGGATCGAGATGGGTTCATTTATGTCTTGGACGGTTTGGATTACTCGCTCAAGAAGTTTGATGCCAAAGGAAAACTGGTCAAGAAAGCCGGGCGCAAGGGCCAGGGGCCCGGGGAGTTTTTGGCCCCGAGGCTCCTGGCCTGCTCCGAGGACTTTCTCTATGCCACGGACCAGACCGTCCTGGGCATTTCCGTCTTCGATAAAGACCTGCAGTTCAAGAAACGCATCCCTTTTTCCGCGCCGCTTACGGACCTGTTCGTCCGATCGGATGAGACCATCGCCATCGTCGTGATGGGATTTCCGGGACCCGGGAAAATCGTCGTGATGGACGGCAGTGGACGTATTCAGACAGAGTTAGCCTATTATGAAAAAGACGCCGGCCCGATGATGGATTCGGTCAGCGCCGCTCTTGATGGCCAGGGCCATTTCTATCTTGCCTATCTATTTCAGGACAGAATCGAGAGATGGGATCAGCGCGGCAAGCGCCTCTGGTCCAAGAACCTGTTGGGGATTAAGAAGGTCGAGATGAAGAAGATCGGCGACTATGTCCTGCCCACGGAGGTTTGCTATAAGGATATTTCCCTCGACGATCGAGGCCGCCTCTTCGTCTTGGCGGGGAAGCATGCCAAAAATCCCAGCCGCGATGTCTATGTCCTGAGCCCGTCGGGCGAATGGTTGTCGACTTTGACATTGCCCGACACGACCCACTGCATCTATATCGACCGGCAAAATTTTCTGTATGTCCGGGCCAACGAGGGGATCACCCTGAAAAAATACAGGTTGATCTATGAGTGAGGCGGAAAGGACAGGGCCGTGAGAACCCGAGGGGCAAAACGAGGCTGTTCGAATCGGGCTTCGGGCCGCGGCGGCCGGGCTTGGCTGGCTCTCTGTCTTTTCTGCCTATGGCCGGTGCCGGCGAGCCTGTTCACCGGCTGTTCATCGCCCAGCCCAGAAGATACAGCCAGGCTTTCGGCCTCTTCCGGGAACAGGACGGTCTGCTGGGTCCTCTTCGATTTTGACAGCCTTTTCTGTTCGCCCTGCCTCGCCCCTCTGCTCGAATTCTGCCGATCCCTTCCTGTTCCCATCCAAGAAGAAAAAGTTCGGGGAATCCTGGTCTATGGCGCCCGTCCCGATAGAGGGCAGGACGGCCTGTACGCCCGGATCGTCCAGAAAAAAATGCACGGTTTTGCTAAAGCCAACAGCCTCCAATTCCCGATCGTTCTGGACGGGCTCCATGTCTTCAACAGCCTTGTCAAATCGAGCGTCCAGGTTCTTTTGTTTGACGATGTGAAACAGACCGTCAAAGCGTATGCGTTCCCTCTCCGGCCGGGAGAGCGGGACGAGATCATGCAGCTTTTGCTAAACTAATATCAACGTAATAATTAAAGTGACATCCCTGTTCGGGCGGCCTAAGCGCCGCCCATACATTGTCACTTTATTTATTGCGTTTGTATTAGTGTAAGATAGGTTTCTTATTCACTTTACTCGGAGGCGGCCATGATTCAGAAGGAGCGCATCAGATTCCTGAACGCCAAGGACCAAAAAAAAGGCGACTACGTCCTCTATTGGATGCAGGCTTCTCAGCGGACCGAGTCCAACCACGCCCTCGAATATGCCGTCCGCCGGGCCAATGAGGTGCGCCAGCCGTTGGTCGTATTCTTCGGGCTCACCGACCGCTTCCCGGAGGCCAACGAGCGGCATTATGCGTTCATGCTCGAAGGATTGGCCGAAGTGGAGCAGGAACTCAAGAAAAAGGGAATCCGGCTTGTCATCCAGGCCGTCTCGCCGGAGCTGGGCGCCGTAGAAATGTCCCGGCGGGCATCCTTGGCCGTTGTCGACCGCGGCTACCTGAAGATCCAGAAGGCCTGGAGGATCCAAGCGGCCGGCGAAATGGAATGTCCGCTGGTCCAGGTGGAGTCGGACGCCGTTGTGCCTGTTGAGGAAGCATCCTCCAAGGAAGAGTATTCCGCCGCGACGATCCGCAAGAAGATCCAGGGCAAGCTCAAAGATTACCTTGTTTCCTTGAAAGAACATAAATCCCTGAAGGATTCTCTGTCGCTAGAGTTTGAAACGCTTGACCTTCAGGATAGGAAAAAGCTCCTGGCCCGGCTCGGCATCGAGAGGGATGTCAAAAGAACGGCCTTTTTCATCGGAGGCACAGCCCAGGCACGAAAGTGGCTCCAGGCTTTCGTCAAGAACAAGCTCGACCATTTCCCGGACTTGAGAAATATCCCGACGGCGGATTATCTGTCGCAGATGAGTCCCTATCTTCACTTCGGGCAAATCTCGCCTCTGTCCATCGCCCTGGCGGTCTCCGGGGCGTCGAGCCCGGGAAAGGAAAGCTATCTGGAGGAACTGGTCGTCCGCAGGGAATTGAGCCTGAATTTTGTCCGCTACAATGAGCGCTATGATTCCTTCGAAGGAATCCCGTCCTGGGCCCAAAAGACCTTGAAGCTCCACGAGACGGATCCCCGGCCCGCCGTCTATACCCGGGAAGAATTGGAGGCAGCCAAGACCCACGATCCCTACTGGAATGCGGCCCAGTTGGAAATGGTCCTCCGCGGCAAAATGCATGGATATATGCGGATGTACTGGGGAAAGAAGATCATTGAGTGGAGCCGCGCTCCGGAAGAAGCCTTTGCCACCGCCCTTTATTTGAACAACAAATTTGAGCTGGACGGCCGTGACCCGAACGGCTATGCCGGAGTGGCCTGGTGCTTCGGTAAGCATGACCGGCCCTGGCAGGAGAGAGCGATCTTCGGCAATGTCCGCACCATGAACGACCGGGGCCTGTTGCGGAAATTCGATGCCGACCGGTATGTGAAGATGATCGAAGAGCTGAAGATCGGCCTTGTCGCTGACGAGATGGCATGATTGTCAAACATCTCAAAGAATGATAGTTTCTTTGTGGCATGATCCATGATGTCGTTGTCATCGGCGCCGGGATCGGCGGCTTGACCTGCGCGGCGAAGCTGGCCAAGAACGGGCTTAAAGTCCTGGTCCTGGAGAAAAATCCTCATACCGGAGGAACGAGTTCCATCTTCAAACGGGATGGATATTATTTCCCGATGGGACCGCTGTCCTTCAGCTTTCCCGGCCGCGTCCAAGCTTTTTTCGATGAGCTGGGCGTCCCGGCCGGGATCGACTTCAAAAGAAATCACTTCCAGCTGCTCGCGCCGGGCCTGGATATTGTCTATTCGCGGCCGATTAAGACTCTTGGCGAGGACCTCAAGAACGCCTTCCCGGAGGAATCCGAGGGGATAGACAGAGTCATGGACGAGCTTGGAGATATCGTCGGGCTCATCCAAGACCTGGACCGTTGGCATCCCGATTTTCTGGCAGGGTCGAAAAAGAAGAAAGCGCTCGATCATCTAGGGCCTTCGGACAAAGAGAAAATCCGAGCCATCAAGAAGGCTTCGGCCCAAACTTCGCGAGAGGTCTTGGACCGGGCTATCGGCAATGTCGGTTTGAAAAACCTCCTCGGCTCCCAAGGAACATCTCCGCCCGAAATGTCCATGCTCAACCTAGCCTTTATGTGGAATGCCATGTCCGAGGTGGGCATCTGGTTTCCCTCGTCCGGCATTCACGGACTCTGTCGACGGCTCCAAGAGGCCGTTCTTTCCCGCGGGGGAGAAATCAAGATCGCGGCTCCTGTCACAGAGATCGTCATTCACGATAGGCGAGCTGTCGGCGCGCGGACCGCAAACGGCGATATCTATCAAGCCGGCTGGATCGTTTCCAATGCCGATTATAAGAAAACCTTTTTAGAATTGATGGATCCTTCCAATGTCGATGGGGCCTTTCTGGATATTGTCCGGAACGTCCCTTATACGGGTTCGGAATTGTGTGTCTATCTCGGCGTTCATCCCCAGAAGATTGATTTCGGCCGGATGAAGGCGGCCCACGTATTCTTCCAGAAAGAGGTCCGGCGGGAATCCGATGGGAATCCCGAAGATTTTGATAAACGGGAAATCGAGATCTGCCGGTGGTCGGACAATGCCCTTGATTCAGCTCCTTCCGGCCGCGCCTCCCTGGTTCTTCGGGTGAGTTTTCCCTATGATCATTTTTCATGTTGGCGGACGGCGGAGAAAAAGAGGAAAGTCGGCTACAAGGAATACAAAACCGGGCTGGCCGGGCGACTCATCGAGACCGTCGGAAACATCCTGCCCGGGCTGTCCGGTTCGATCGAGGTCATGGAAATCGCCACGCCGCTGACGTACCGGGATTGGGGGCAGAGGTTTTGCGGGTCGGTCGCGGGCTGGACCTGGTCGGCGGAAGCGGCCTCGGTTCTTCCGGGGAAAATCCTGATCGAAACGCCGATCGGGAATTTATTCATGGCTGGGATCTACGCCGCCACCGAGCTCTTTCTTGGAGGCGTCCCCACCGCTATATATACGGCCGCCCTGGCCGCCGACTTGATCTTGGAGACTCGCTCTTAGACCCCGACCGGCGACTTCCAGATATGGTGTTTTTCGACCATGTGATGGGGATAGTACGACATCTTGGCCCGGCGCAGGCCGGGGATTCCCATGTCCTGCTCGCGGTTGATAAACGGGAAGGCGGCCCACTCGTTTTTCACGAATTCGCGGTTCATCAATTGGGAGAGGCCGTCGTATTCCGGGCTGACGATCTCGATATGGATCACGGCCGTGTCCGGGTTTAGGGGTTCGCCGATCGAAAACGCCTCGATTTTCCCTTCGACCTCGATCGCGCCGCCCGAGAGGCCGAGGGCTTCAAAATGGGCCAGGCCTTCCTGGATGGCCTCGTTCTGGGCGCTGAGCATCTTGTTGGTCAGCGATTTATCTTCCAGCCACTCCTGAAAAAGACGCCGGCAGTCCTCGAGGTGGCCGGGCCTGAGTTGGACATAGCCGTAAGCATGTTCCCGCTCGAATTTCCTGATCCGGTTGCGCTTGCCGTCGTATTTTTTGCCCTTGAGCTCGATGAGGTCGCCGGTTCGGTAGACGTAGTCAAAATTATTCCTGTCCGGCGCGCACTGAAAGCCGGAGCACCAGCGTGCGGCGAACGAAGCCGGAATCCGTGACAGGCGGGGAGCGCAGGAGAGGCAGGTGCGGATCGTATCGGGGATGTCGTTCTCTCCGATCGGCTGCAGGAAATAGGCCGGTTCGTCGGGAGGCTCGAACAGGAGGCAGAGATTGCCATGGATGGTCGTGAGCTTGGGGTGGTCGTATTTTCTCCAGATGAACGTGTTGCCGAAATTGACCTCGCAGACCTCGGCCGGATAGCGGCGGATGGTTTCGAGGATCGCTTCCTTGTCCTCGAGACCGATGATCTTAAAGTCGGGGAAGCGGGGAAGATTCATGACCGTTTCCTGACCATGATGGTACAGAGCTCTTTCGAGCATCCTTCACACCACTCCGGGCTTTTCTTCAGGGAAGAGGGGATATGGGCGGTCTTGTCAAAACCGCAGTTTTCGAAGAAGCCGGGGATGATGGTGGCAAGATAGATGTCCCGGTCGGCGCTCTGGAGGAGGACCTGGACAAGCTCCCGGCCAAGGCCCTTGTCGCGGTGGCGGGAGTGGACGCCGAGCGCGCACAGCTCATGACAATCGGCGTGTTTTTTGAGGGCGACGATGCCGGCGATCCGGCCCCCGTCTTCTGCCACCCAGAAGGAATCATCATCCATTCCTTGATAGTCCAGGCCGAGCTGGCGGGCGAGGGAAGTGATCTGCGGAAAATCCTCTTTGCGGGCTCTCCGGATATTCATGAAGGGCCATTATACCATGTCCGTCCGAATTCGATGATCTGTTTTCGGAGGCCAACCGGTAGAAAATCACGCAAACGGAGAAGCTTACAGCTTTCCCGCTAAATTTGACCGGGCTATGAGGCTGTGCTATATGTAAAAGGCCATCCTGCCGCCGAAAAAGAAAATAGGATTGAGAACGGCGTCGGATCGAAAAAAATGGTAACCGTCCGTTTTGCCCCGAGCCCGACCGGGTATCTCCACCTGGGCAGCGCCAGGACCGCCCTCTTCAACTGGCTCTATGCCCGGCATGCGAAGGGCCGTTTCCTGCTTAGAATCGAGGACACCGACAAGGTCCGCTCGGATAAAAAGTACCTTGACGAGATCCTGGAAGACCTGGCCTGGCTGGGCCTTGACTGGGACGCTCCGCCGATCTTCCAGAGTGAGCGGTTCGGCCTTTACCGGAAAAAGGCAGAAGAGCTCCTGGCCAAAGGAGCCGCTTATCGGGATGGGGACGCCCTCATTTTCAAGATCGTGCCCGGCCGCGCCATCGACGTCGAGGACATGATCCACGGCCGCATCTCCTTTCAAACCGACAATATCAAGGACCAGGTCCTGATCAAGTCCGACGGCTCGCCGGCCTATAACTTTTCCTGCGTCGTCGACGACGCAGCCCAAGAAATCAGCCACATTTTGAGGGGCGACGATCATATCTCCAACACGCCCAAGCAAATCCTCTTCTATGAAGCGCTGGGCTTGGCCCTGCCCCGCTTCGGCCATATGCCGCTGATCATGGGGGCCGACGGGGCGAAGCTTTCCAAGCGGCACGGCGGAGTTTCGGTCCAGGAATACAAGAGCGAAGGGTTCTTGCCGGACGCCCTGGCCAATTATCTTTTCCTTTTGGGCTGGACGCCGCCCACGGAGACGGAGGTCCAACATCTTGAGGAGGCGGCGAAGCTGTTCGAGATATCCGCCATGAACGATGTTCAGGCGAAGTTTGACTTACAAAAGCTCAAATGGATCAACGGCGAATACATCATGAAAAAATCTGCGGCCGAGCTCCTGCCGCCCATCAAGGATCAATTGGCAAGTGAAGGCTGGGGCGCCGGCATGTCCGACGATGATCTTTCCAGGCTGATCGATATGTACAAGATCCGGATCAAGACCTTCCGGGAATTCACCGAGCTCACCGAAAGCTTTTTTAAAGACGATTTCGCCGTCGAGGAAGAGGCAAAAAAGAAATACCTGGACCGGCCGGAAAGCCGCGACCTCCTCCGGGAATTGGCCGGCCGGCTCGAGACGCTCGACGATTTCAAGCAGGAAAAGATCGAGGCCGTCTGCCGCAGCCTGGCTCAGGCAAGAGGCCTGAAGGCCGCCGACCTGATCCATCCCTCGCGACTGGCCGTGACCGGAAAAACGCGAGGGGCCGGGCTCTTTGAATTGATGGAGCTTCTGGGGCGAGAGAAAGTGATTCGACGTTTGAGGTTGGCTGGGCCATGAACACACCGAAATCCAAGGACAATTTCATCCGTGACATCATCAACGAGGACATCCGCAACAATAAAAACCAGGGCCGGGTTCAGACCCGGTTTCCGCCCGAGCCGAACGGCTACCTCCAT
>JAPKZH010000635.1 GCA_026393905.1 Candidatus Aminicenantota bacterium | reverse complement strand
GACCCTCCATTACGGACATCCGGGAGGGACCGGCGTCATCTCGATCGGGGATTGCGCCGAAGGCCTCGTCGCGGCCATGGAAAAGGGCCGGATGGGCGAGCGCTACATCTTAAACTCGGAAAACTTGACAATTCTTGAGATCTTCATTGAATGCGGGACCATAGCCATGAGCTGCGGGTCCTGTCGCGGTTCACCCCCGGCGCCCCTCGCGATCTCTCGTGTTGATTCTTAAGCAGAAAGTCGGCAGCATTAAACTCTCGGGGCGGCGGGGGGCCCCCGAACCACGCCACCCGTCGAACGTATCTATTGGCAATTTCGTGTTGTTGAGGCGGTTCTCGGGCTGTGTTAGAATAGAGGCTCTTCGGAGCATGTTTCATGTCATCCCCGGCATCGTCGGCGATCGTATCGGCTGAAAAAGAAAAAAAGGCTGCGGCCGGCAATTCTGTCATCGCCGCCCTCTTCCTCACCTCCATGAAACTGGTTGTCGGATTGATCACGGGCAGTTTGGGGGTATTGGCCGAAGCCGCCCATTCCGGGCTGGACCTGGTGGCCGCCTTTGTCACCTTCCTGGCCGTCCGTGTTTCGGACAAGCCGGCCGACCACGAACATCCCTACGGCCACGGCAAGATTGAAAACTTTTCCGCCCTGATCGAGACGATGCTTCTTTTCATCACCTGCGCCTGGATTATCTTCGAGGCCGTTCGGCGCGTCTTCTTTAATCCCAGGGAAATCAATCCGAGTCTCTGGGCGTTCCTGGTCATGGCCGTGTCCATCGCCGTCGATGTCAGCCGGTCCAGGATGCTTTTCCGTGCGGCCCGTAAGCATCACAGCCAGGCGCTCGAGGCCGACGCCCTTCATTTTTCGACGGATGTCTGGAGTTCCAGCGTCGTCATCGGTGGACTCGTGCTCGTCTGGCTGGGGCAAAATGTCCTTCCTCAATATGGGCACATCCTTCAGAAGGCCGATGCCGTGGCGGCCCTTGGCGTGGCCTTTATCGTCATTTTTGTTAGCTTCAAGCTTGGCAAACGGACCGTGGATGTTCTTTTGGACAAGGCCCCCGACGGACTGCCTCAGAAGATTTCCGAGACGGCGGCGCAGGTCGAAGGCGTGCTGAATGTCGGCCAGGTCCGGATGAGGCGCTCGGGCGCCAGCTTCTTCGTCGACATGACCGTCGAGGTCGACCGCAACCTGTCCTTCGAGCGCACCCACACCATCGCCGAATCGGTCGAATCCCGGGTGCAGGAGATCGCCCCCGGCGCCGATGTCGTCGTCCATACGGACCCGAGGGAAATGGAGCGCGAGACCATGGCCAAACGAATTCGGGCCGTGGCCTATCGAAGCCAGATGCCCGTCCATAACATCAGCATGCACGAGAACAGGGGCCGGGTCTATGTGGACCTTCACCTGGAAGTGGACGACCATCTGTCGCTTCAGCAGGCCCACGATATGGCCAGCCATATCGAAAAAGATCTGCGGGAGGATATGCCCGAGATCACCCAGGTGAACACCCACATCGAATCCCGCGGCACGGGCATGGGGGATGGACAAGACGTCACGTCCCATGAGGGCGTGCTCGTGGAGAAGGTTAAAAAAATCACCGACGAAATTGCCGGGCAAGCCCGCTGCCATAATGTCCTGGTCCGCCGGAAAGGCGACAAATTCTCGGTCTCGCTTCACTGCCATTTCGAAAAAGACCTGTCCATTATCCAGGTCCATAATCTCTCCAGCCGGATCGAAGAACGCTTGAAAAATGGGATTCCCGGCGTCGACTACGTCCTGGTCCATGCGGAACCGGCAGCGAGATAGCCCCGGGGGTGGATTCCTGGCCTTTGAAGAAGGCATCTTCATGCATTCTGGCCATCGCCGAGGTCTAAGCCCATCAACCGCTGATTCTTAATGAAGAAGCTCTTCATTTGACGAATCTCGCTCAAATTGCTATTCTTCTGATAAAAATGATATATCCGGACGAAATGGGGGATATGAGCTGCCCGGAATCGGATATTCGTAGGATTTGAAGATTTGTGGCCATGGACCTTATTCATGAGCGAGGAGGAATTCGGATGAAACATCGTCTCAGAGTTCTATCAGCCTTATGTCTTACGATCCTCGTGGCCGGCTTAAGCCTGGCCGGGGCGCAAGAGAAGCAACCCGCAAACGCTCCGGAGCTTGCATCGCTGACTCAGAAGCTTCCTCTCGACCCCCAAGTCGCGCTCGGCAAATTCGACAACGGGCTCCGCTATTATCTCCGCGTCAATAAAAAACCGGAAAACCGGGCGGAGCTCCAGCTCGTCGTCAATGCCGGCTCGGTGCTGGAAGACGACGACCAGCAGGGCCTCGCCCATTTCGTGGAGCACATGGCCTTTAACGGCTCCAAACACTTCGCCAAACAGGAGCTCGTCAAGTTCATGGAGTCCATCGGGATGAGGTTCGGGCCCAGCCTGAATGCCTTCACGAGTTTCGATGAGACGGTCTATATGCTCACGATTCCGACAGACAAGCCCGACGTGATGAAAACGGCATTCCAGATTCTTGAGGACTGGGCGCAAGAGCTCACGTTTGATCCTGCCGAAATTGACAAGGAGCGGGGCGTCATAATCGAAGAGTGGCGGCTGGGCCGAGGGGCCTCTGCCAGGATGCAAGACAAACAGTTTCCCATCCTCCTCAAAAGCTCCCGCTATGCAAACCGCCTGCCGATCGGCGAGAAGAAAACGATCGAGAGCTTTAAATACGACACGCTCAAGAAATTTTACCGGGATTGGTACCGGCCGGACCTGATGGCCGTCATCGCCATCGGAGATTTTGACCGGTCCGCCGTCGAAAAGCTCATCCAGGAGCATTTTGCCGGCCTTCCCGCCGCACGAACACCCCGTCTACGTCCTGTCTGCGACGTCCCCGACCATCCCGAGACCTTATATGCCGTCGCCACGGACAAGGAAGCGACAAATAGCAGCGTCTCTGTTTTTAACAAACTGCCGGTCCGCGACCAGAGCACGGTCGGGGCCTATCGCCAGAGCCTCGTCGAGGAGCTTTATAGCGGAATGCTCAATCGCCGCTTCTCCGAGTTGACCCAGAAGCCCGACCCGCCCTTCCTGAATGCCTATTCCGGCCGCGGGCTCTTTGTCCGCTCCAAAGAGGCGTACATGCTCAATGCCATGGTCAAAGACGAGGGAATCGAGCGCGGGCTGGAGGCGCTGTTCACGGAATCCGAGCGGATCACGCGCTTCGGCTTTACCCCCACCGAACTCGAACGGCAAAAGCGGGACGCGCTGAGGTCGATGGAACGATTGTATGCCGAGCGCGAGAAACGAGAGTCAAGGGCGTTTGCCTCAGAATACATGCGTCACTTTCTCCAGGGCGAGCCGAGCCCCGGAGCCGATGTGGAATTCGAACTCACCAAGCGTTTTCTGCCGGAGATTACGCTGGAGGAAACGAACAAGCTCGGCCGGGAATGGGTGACCGAGCGGAACCGCGTCGTCATGGTCAGCGCGCCCGAAAAGCCGGGACTCCAAATACCCGACGGGCAAAAGCTTGCAGCCGCGATGAAGGCCGTCACCGGCAAGGACATCAAGCCCTATGTCGATACGGCCGGCGATCAGCCGCTCCTGGAAAAAGTTCCGGAGCCTGGGAAAGTCGTCGGCACCAAGACCAGGGAAGACGTCGGAATCACGGAATGGGAGCTCTCCAACGGTGTCAAGGTCGTCTTCAAGCCCACGAACTTCAAGCAGGACGAAATTGTCTTCAGGGCGATGAGTCCGGGAGGAACGTCGCTGGCCGGCGATCAAGACTTCATCCCGGCCAGCACGGCCGGCCAGGTCATCGCCGCAGGGGGATTGGGCAAATTCAACGCCATCGAGCTAAGGAAGGTGCTCTCCGGCAAGGTGGCCAAGGTCAGTCCCTACATTAGCGATTTAGAAGAAGGGCTTATGGGAAGCGCTTCCCCCAAAGATCTGGAAACCCTGTTTCAACTCATCTATTTGACTTTTACCGAGCCGCGTTCCGACGCCACAATCTTCGGCGTTTTCACGGCCCAGATGAAGGCCATGTTGGCGAATATAAAAGCGAGCCCTGACTACGCGTTCATGGAGGCGCTCCAGACGACCCTGAGTCAGAATCACTACCGGGAGCGGCCTATGACGCCGGAGATCGTCGATGAAATGAACCTGGAGAAGTCCTTTGCATTTTATAAAGACCGCTTCGCCGACGCCGGCGACTTCACCTTCATTTTCATCGGCAACATCGACCTGGAAAACATCAAGCCCCTGGTGGAGCGCTATCTCGGATCCTTGCCTTCCTTGCGCCGAAAAGAGACCTGGAAGGATGTCGGAATCGAGCCGCCCAAGGGAGTTGTCCAGAAGACCGTCAAAAAGGGAATCGAGCCTAAAAGCCAGACGGCCATCGTATTCACCGGGCCATTCCAATACGATCGTCCTCATCGCACGGCCATCCGGGCCATGTCGCTCGTCCTGGACACCAGGCTGCGAAATCTCTTGCGGGAAGAGCTGAGCGGCACTTACGGCGTCGCCGTGAACGCATCTTACGAGAAGATCCCGCATGAAGAATACAGCTTCATGATCAATTTTGGCTGTAATCCGCAGCGGACGGACGAGCTCGTCAAAGCCCTCCTCAAGGAAATTGAAAGCCTGAAGGCCAATGGTCCGACGGATAAAGAGGCCAATGACGCGCGGCAGGCGCTCTTTCGCGAGTTTGAGACCGGATTGAAGCAGAACAATTGGCTGTTGACTCAGCTCTACCGCAAATATCAGCTCGGCGAGGACCCGAAGAGCCTTTTTGATTTTGAAGAAGCGCTCAAGATCATCACCCCCGCCTTCATTCATGAAGCCGCCCGGACCTATCTCAACACAGACAATTATGTCCGGGTCTCTCTTTTTCCTGAGAAAGAAAACAAGGTCGCTCTGGCCCGGCTCATCCTGCGGCGGTCAAATTTGTTAGCCTTGGGGGTGAACTAAAAAATTCGGATGACGTCTCCAGCAGCGGCTTGACAGCGGAGCGCTCCCCGATAGAGAATAATCCTGGTTTTCTGAAAAAATTTTATCGAGGATGACATGGGCGGATTTTTTGGCATCGCTTCCTTTGATGACTGTATCGCCGACCTTTTTTACGGGACCGATTATCACTCGCACCTGGGCACAAGAAGGGGAGGGCTGGCGGTCGTCCGCGACGACGGCATCTTCCGCGTCATCCACAACATTGAGAATTCGCAGTTCCGGACCAAGTTCGACCCCGATCTGGCCGATCTCCACTCCTGGGCCGGCATCGGCGTCATCAGCGATTACGACGACCAGCCGGTCCTCATCCGGTCTCACCTGGGAAATTACGCCATCGTCACCGTCGGCGCGATCAAAAATACCGAAGGGCTGGCCCGGGAGGCCTTTCGAAAGAGGCGCCTTCATTTTGCCGAGATGTCGAGCGGAGAGATCAACCCGACCGAGCTGGCCGCCGCCCTGATCAACGAGGAAATGAGCTTTGAGGACGGCATCGAACATCTCCAGAACTCCATCGAGGGCTCCTGCTCGCTTCTCATTTTGACGGATAAAGGGATCTATGCCGCCCGCGATAAATACGGACGGACGCCGGTGGTCATGGGCAAAAAAGAGGGAAGCGTCGCCGTGACCCTGGAAACATGCTCTTTTCCCAACTTGGGCTTCGAAGTGGATAAATATTTAGGGCCGGGCGAGATCGTTTTTATAACGCCGGAAGGATATGAGCAGAGAAAGGCGCCCGAATCGAGGCTCCAGATCTGCGGCTTTCTCTGGGTTTATTACGGCTATCCGGCTTCCAGTTACCAGGGGATCAATGTCGAATGGGTGAGGAACCGCTGCGGCGCCGCCCTGGCCAGACGCAACCCGATCGACATCGATTTCGTGGCCGGAATCCCGGATTCGGGAGTCGGCCATGGTCTGGGATATGCCGCCGAATCAGGGATTCCTTTCAAAAGGCCTTTTGTCAAATACACGCCCACCTGGGCCCGCAGTTTCATGCCCCAGAACCAGGCTGTCCGGGATCTCGTGGCCAGGATGAAGCTCGTTCCCATCCGCGAGCTGATCCAGGACAAACGGTTCCTCTTCTGCGAAGACTCCATCGTCCGCGGCACCCAGCTTCAGGATACGATCAAGAGGCTCTATGATTGCGGCGCCCGGGAAGTCCACATGAGGCCGGCCTGTCCTCCCTTGGTCTATGGATGCAAGTTCCTGAATTTCTCGGTCTCTCGCTCGGAGATGGAGCTGGCGGCGCGGCGGGCCATCCGGGAGGTCGAGGGGGAAAGCGTTCGAGACCTCTCGGAATACACGCACCCAGAATCCGAAAAATATCGATCTATGGAAGAAAAGATCCGGAAGCGGCTTAACCTGAGCAGCCTCAAGTACCAGCTGCTGGATGACTTGGTGGAGGCGATCGGCCTGCCCAAAGACAAGATCTGCACGTTCTGCTGGGACGGCCGAGAGCTGAAATAACAAGGGAAAAAAGGGGACGGTTCTCTTTCCGGAAAAAGAAAACCGTCCCTGAATTTCCGGTCTTTGCCTTCAATCTTCACAAAATCTTAACAAAATCTTGACATCATTTTGACAACTTTAATCCCTGCCGCGCTTATTCTTTAGGCGTGAATCGGCTGAATCACAAATCATTAAAAGGAGGTTTTTATGGTTCCAAAACTTTTTAAAATTTTTTTGCTGGCGGCCTTCTGTTTTTCCTTTTCCCTCCTCGGCTCGGCTCAGACGACCCTGACCATCCTTCACACCAACGACACCCACTCCGCTCTTTTTGCGTTTGGGCCATGGGAGAACTATGGGGGGATCGCGCGCATGTCCACGCTCATCAAGGAGGTCAAGGCCAGAAATCAGAATGTCCTGGCTCTCAATGCGGGCGATGTGTTTGTCGGGTCCTTCGAATTCAACAAGTACCTCGGGTATCCAGAGCTCGAGATCATGCAGGGACTCTACGACGCCATGTGTCTGGGCAACCACGAATTTGACCTCGGTCTGGATGCCCTGCTGGGCGTTCTCAGCGGGCAGCTGGCGGGAGACTCGCCGATCACTCTGCCTGTCCTTTGTGCCAACATCGACCTGTCCGCCCATCCGGCCCTCCAGAATTTCGTCAAGCCCTTTATGGTGAAGCAGGTGGGGAGCTTGAAAATCGGCATTTTCGGCGTTGTCAACACGGATCCCCAGAACTACTCACCCGATGTAGCCGGCCTCTTGCTCGACCCTTTTCAGGCTGCCGGTGAGACGGCCTATCAGTTGAAGAATGTCGAAGGCTGTGCGCTCGTGATTTGTCTTTCGCATTTGGGAACCGCATCCGATATTCAAGGCCTTTCTCAGGTGCCGGGGATCGATGTCATCGTCGGCGGACATTCTCATGACGTTTTCGATCAGCCCCAGGTGCAGGGCGGGAAGATCATCGTCCAGGCGGGTGAATTCGGCCTGTATCTGGGCGAACTCAAACTGAAGATCAAGGGCGGCAAGGTGAAGCTCGAAAAATATACTCTTCACTCCATCAACGAAAAGGTCAGAAGAGATCTGACCCTTCTTCCAAAGCTGGCCTTCCTGAGTGCCGGAATTATGCTGGACCCCCGCTTCGGGCCGGTTTATCTCAAGGGAGTAGCCTGGGCTACAAAAGACCTGGAGAAAAAATGGGCGCCCGGCAGCCCGAACCGCGACACGCCTCTGGGAAACCTCGTCGCGGATGCTTTGAAAAAAGGCGTCAAAGCGCGGGGATTCGCGGCTGATATCGCCATGGAGGCCAACGGTTACATGGCCTATAAAATCAACAAGGGCAGAGTCGTCGGCAACGATGTCATGCGCGTGGTTCCCTACGGTTATGATCCGGTCTCCGGCCTCGG
>JAPKZH010000450.1 GCA_026393905.1 Candidatus Aminicenantota bacterium | reverse complement strand
ATGCTGTCCTTAGAAGCATGATTTTTCGGAAAGACGGCGTTCCTGCTGAAGGAGCCTGCCTGTGGAGAATAGCAGCAGATTACTCTGCAACCGGATATCTAGAAGCCTTCAACAATGAACGTAAACTCTATCCTGGGAATTATTCGGTTTATCGGAATAAGTGGCTGATGGACGGCGCCTTCAAGAAGGCCGATCAGAAGGCGATAATCGGCCGGGAGATGGGGGCCCTAAAAAAGCAGGGCATCAAGGAGTCTCCGGGGCTGCTCTGGTCTCTTTCCTGCGGCTACCTTCTCCTCGACAACGAGAAGTCAAGTCGCGAGGTGTTGCGACGTATGGTCCGGATCTATCCGGACAAAGAAGACACGGTCTGGGCGCTGAGAGAGTATGATTCTCAGGCGTTTTCCAAACAAATCCAGAGCGAAGCGGCGGAGGAGATCAAACGCCTGAAACTCGAACTCCTTCGGAAGGATCCTGCGTCGAAAACCCTGCGCGATTACATCCTCCTCTGGGTTGCCTACGAAAAGGACGCGCCGTTGGACATCGTCCGCTCCGGCTTTGAAGCCTGGATCAGGGATGAGCCTGACAATCCGACGCCTTATTACACCCTGGCCAAGGTTCTCCTGGAGAAGAACGAAGATCTGACCGGGGCCGCCGGGCTCATCGCGAAGGCGCTGGCCGGACTGGTCGCGGGCAAATGGCGGCTGTTCGGCGACATTTCCGGCGGCATGACCGAGCGCGCTCTGCCGGATTACTACGCGACCGCCGCGGCCATCCATGAAAAGCTCGGCGATTTCCCAGGGGCTCTCGCCGAAATCAAGGCCGCCGAGAGCGCGGCGAAAGCAGAAAACCGCCCCGATTTGTTCGCACGCGAAGCTTCGATTTGGCGAAACCTCGGGTATTTCGACAAAGCGGAAAAATCCTTTCTTGAGGCCCGCCGCCGTGGCGAGAAAAGCGCCGATGGAGAGCTTAGGGAAATTTATCGGCAGCGTCATCAAACCGACGAGGGGTTCGATGCCTGGCTCGCGGAAAAGACGGAAAAGCAGTCGTCCGCGGCGCCCGGAGACAAGAAACCTGCGCCGGGATTCGAGGTCAAGACCCTCGACGGCGAAACCCTGCGCCTGAATGAACTCAAGGGGAAAGTTGTGGTCCTTAATTTTTGGTACATCGGTTGCGTGCCGTGCCAGGTGGAATTGCCTGGCTTGAACAAGCTCGTCGAGGAATTCAAATCCGAGGGGGTTGTTTTCATCGGATTCGCTAGGGACGATGAAAGTCATCTCCGCGAATTTCTCAAGAAAACTCCTTTTAACTACATGATCATCGCCGGATCGTCCTCCATCGCTAAGCAATACGGGGCTTCGGCTTACCCGACCCACATTATTATCAACAAACAAGGTCTGGTCGAATTCACCATCACCGGAGGCAGCCCTGACATCCAAGAGAACCTACGCCCTCTCATTCGTGGCCTCTTGAAATGAAAGCAGGTTCGTAAAATAAGGAATAGGATTTTACTTTTTCCGGCTCGCTGAGAATAAGCGCTCCGGGCGGTTCATCTCCCCTCATCATCGCGATGGAATCGTATCGCCGGCTGCGCGGCGAAGTCAAGCCCGGTCATCAACGATGGGGAGAGGAAAAGAGGCGGACAGATCTCCTTCTAAAATTTTTCCCTTAATCTTCGGATCAGAATAAAAAAAAAGATCATTTTTGGAGATGGGATTTAGACCGGATCCAGCCCTGTCTCAACGATTTTTTTGACCGCGTCTTAGTCATGGCCAAGGAGAACAAACTCCGGAGAAACCGGCTGGCTCTGCTCCAGGCGATCAGCAAGGTGCTCCTCCAGATAGCGGACTACTCGCAGGTGGTCGTGGAAGGCGAGAAGCCGGTCGCCCGAAAATAGGTTTGAGTGTCCCTGCAGCTTCCTGGTCCGCCTTGCGCTATTTTGAGCTCAAGTTGACATCCAAATACGCTACGATTTATCATCCCTAACGATGGGATGAGGCAAAAGCGGCGCATGAACGCTCACTCAGCCCGCGCAGCGGAAAAGGAGTTTCTCATCCTTTATCGCCCTATGCTAATGCAGAAGCGGGAATTTATCGGATTTTTTTACAGCAAGAGTTGATCTTTGATGGAGGTAAAAATGGAAGATTCGTATAATCGCCGCGAGTTTTTGCATCGCCTGGCCGCCCTGGGCGGAGCCTTCGCCGTCAGAGTCGGCGCTGCGGAGCCTTTAAAGCAGAAAGCTTTTCCGGCCGGTCCTCTGCCTAAGCGGATTCTCGGCCGGACCGGTGTAAGAATTCCAGTCTTAGGACTCGGCCTAGGACCACTTGGAATCGCCAACTTTTCGCCGGAAGAACTGCAAGCGGTTGTCGAGGCCGCAATAGAAGATTGGGGAAGCCCGGTCTTGGTCGATGTCCAGTGGGATTATGGCCAAGCCGAAACCTACCTCGCCCCTCTTCTGAAAAAGCGTCGGGCCGACATCTTCATCGTTACCAAGACGTGGGAGCAGGAGCAGGTCAAGGTGGTCGCTTCGATCGAGGAGAGTATCCGTCGCCTCGGCATCGAGGGCGCTGACGCCGTTCTGCTGAACAATATCGGACTGTTCGATCTGGATCGGCTGTTCAGGCCCGGCGGCGCGCTGGCCGGACTCCAGGAAATTCGGAAACGCGGGCTGGCCCGATATTTGGGCTTGAGCGGACATATGTTATCCCATGCCCTTGTCCGAACGTTGGAAAGCGGAGAATTTGACCTGGCCATGTTTGTGGTGAACTTCGTGGATCGCCACACCTACAACTTCGAGGAGAAGGTCATCCCGGTCGCCAGGAAGCATAATGTGGGCGTAGCGGCCATGAAGGTGCTGGGCGGTTCAGCCTCAGGGTACGAGCGCAAGGACCAGCGGGCCAAGCTGGAGGGCTCTGACTTTGAGCCGGCTATTCATTACGCCCTCGGCGTTCCAGGTGTCTGCACCGCGGTCCTTGGCTGCAAGAGCATCGAGGAGGTGCGCTTGGCCGGCCAAGTCGCGCGGCGATACCGTCCTATGGGCAAGGAAGAACTTCAATCCCTCATGAAACGAGGGGAGCAATTGGCCAGGGAATGGGGGCGGCACTTGGGAGATGTGTGATAATTCCAGTAATGAGAGACAACGTCGAGGCAAACCCGGCGACCGCTACGGGCGGAACGGACTCTCCCAAGAGACGATGGATTAACATGATGATGGACAAATATTTATGAAGTCGACCCGATGCTCTGTCCTGAGTGCGGGGGAACGATGAAGGTCATCGCCTTTATCACCGATTTCTCCGTGGTCGATCGCATCATCAACCACCTCAAGCTGACCTTTGTCGCAGACAAGCCTCCACCGCCTCATATCGCCTATCAGGAACTTCTGATGGCCGCCGAGATCGGTGCCGAATATTTTTCATGATCTTCACTTTACCCGGGACAAGAGGTCTGGGTGATTTCCGGCTCTTGAGGCGCCTCGAACCGCCTTAGGGACGCATCCCTGCGCTCTCAGCCAGTCCTTGACATCTTTTGAGTCGTGATTCAGAATTCCCCACGATGGTTGGAGGGGAAAACCGGCACAAT
>JAPKZH010000393.1 GCA_026393905.1 Candidatus Aminicenantota bacterium | reverse complement strand
GGGCCCTTCAAAAATATTTCAACATCTTTAATCTATCCAAAATTCGCCGCCCTGTCAATTTGGAGGGGAAGACCCCTTCCAACGGGCGCCGGGAAGGCCCGGCCGGACACTCTTGGAAGGAAACCCTTAGTAGGGTTTCCTTCCAACGGTCGCTTCGCTCCCTGCCTTCCTTCCAAGGAGCATTTTCCGATGAATTTTCGCGCAAATATAACCACCCTGCGACCAAGGGGGCGACTCCCCCTTGGAACCCTCTCGAGCGGCTCCCCGTGGCAAGCCACGGGGAGCCGCTCGTCAATTCGGGAAAAACGAGAAAATCGAGGAGAGAGAGACGCGTTCAGGGACTCGAATCCTCCGGACCGTAAAAATGCTTCTGCTCTGGTCTATGGTTCAAGCTTTTCCGGAGGGCCCGGTTCAGAGGCCTGAGGCTTCTCCGCTTCTCCCGGAAGGTCAGCCTTGGTTTCCTTTTTGGCTTGGCCGGGTTGCGGAGTTTGATCAGGTTTGGAAGCCGGCGAAGGAAGCGGCGACAACTTCTTCGCGCCCCTGGAGCTGTTCCTCACAGAAAAAGAAACCGCAAACAGGACAATGCCAATGACGCAGACGACTCCCGCCACGGCGATCACGGGGGACAGCAGGACATCGATGATGCGCGAGGGAATCCAGCCCAATTTATCAAAAATCAGGTCATGCAATTCTGTCGACCATCGATCATCCCAGGAAAAGGAGCCGAATTTGATGGCCCACAGCGATAGATGCTTGGCAAACAGGGAAAGAAGCAAAACCGGCAGGCTGCCGATGAAAACAGAGACACCCGACCACTTAAAGAAGCTGGACGGCGAAGAGGCGGCGATGAGGGCTCCCAGGAAGATGAATGCGGCAGGGATGAGGAAGAGCAAATAGCTGAGGAGATGAATCGTCCGGGAGAAGCCGAAGGGGAAAAATCGCAAAGCCCGGACATCCTCAAAGGCCTCAATCTCATTCGGCATGTCGTTCATCGCCTCCATGCGCTCCGCGCGCATCAGTTCTTCGGCCGTCATGAGAGAAGGCCGGCAGGCGGGCCATCCATAACGATCATGGGTTTTCGAGGCGAGCTGCTGCCAGCGCTGTTCCCCCTGCTCGTCGCAAAGCGGCAGGTTTTGGAGTGTCGCCCGAAAGAAGTTATCGACCTCAGGATGAAGGAGGGCGTTTTTTAAGGGCTGAAGATCGATCCAAATAGGCCTAGGCCTTTTCTCACCTTTGAGAATCTGGCCTATTTCCGTCAAGGATTTCGACAATTCATTCTCCAGCCAGCTCATCAGCCCGGTTTTGTCCATCAAATCCCTGGGTGAAATGCCCGTCTTCGCCGCCGCTTGGAACCAGGCTCGCGTGTTTCCGTCGCTGATCACGTCTTTATCCTGGGCCGCCTTAAAGATCTCATCCGTCATTTTCGGCACTTCTTTGATGATTTCGCGCGGCAGATCGGATATGAATTCGGGCGATACGGAAGCCCGGATGAGGCCGACGGCCCAAACGACTCCGAAGAGCGACGGAAGCCCAAGAAAGATGATGATGAACAAGCCGGTGATCATCCTGGCAGTTTTCATGTCCGCCCTCCTTAAATAGTTTTCTCAGTCAACCATAAGGATTATACGATGAAGAAAAAGAAAAGTTCCGGCTCGTCCCGCTTTTATTTTCTCTGGACGCTGAGCTCCACGGGTTTATAGCCTCCCCTCGCCCTAAAATAAAAGATCAGGATGAGAAAGCAGACGAGCATGATGGCCGGAAAGATGGCCACCGTTTTTATGGCGCTTTTCTTGGCGGAGCCGGCAATCGAAGCGACCGCCTGCTTTTCGTCCTGGCCGAGAGCGGCGATTTTTTCCTGGTCGATCGGCTTGTATGCGCCGAAAATGCTGGGCTTCTCCTGCGCCGCCACTTGGGCATGAAGGGCCGGGTTTTGAGCCAGAAGCTCGCGGTCGATCTGGCGGTCTTGGATATTCCCTAAAAATACGGCCCCGATGACACCGACGCTCAACATGCCCATGCCGCCGATGGCGTTGATGGTCAGGGCGCCCCCTTTCGGGAATCGCTCGGCAGCGACCCCCAACATCGTCGGCCAGAAGAACGTCTTTCCTAGGGCGTAGACTGCCGCCGCGACAAAGATCATGATGCCCGCGGCTTGCGACAGGGCGAACAGGCCGATGATGGCGATGGCGCTGCACACCGCCAGCAATCCCAGAGGAGACAGCTTATGGATGATCGGTCCGGCCAGAAAGCGGAGGACCATCATGATGAACGCCGTTAAAACCAGGACCCAGCCTGCCTGCAGCCCCATTTTGGCCATAACGGGATTGACCAGATCGGTGATCCAGCTGTCCGTCCCCAGCTCGGTCGTGGCAAGGGGAAGCATGATCAACAGGAGAAAAATAAAAATGGGGTGTCCCAGAGAGCGGACATAAATGGAGTAGCCGATGATGAGGGCCGCGGCGATGATAATTTTGAGCGAAAGCGACCATTGGAGGATGCGGCCGATTTCCGCGATCATGATGGCCACGACGATCACGGCACCGATGATCCCGGTCTCCTGGAGCATGGCTTTATAGGAGATGCCTGCCTTAACGCGTTCGTGGACGGGAAATTTTGTCCCGATCATCATCAACCCGTAGACGGCGGCCGGAACCAGGACAAGCCCTACCTTCCATCGCCAATCCAATCCGGGCATCAGGATCAAAATCATCAGTCCGCCCAGAACCATCCCTCCGGGCCAGCCGGCATGAAGGATGTTCAGCCACTTCGTTTTTTGCTTCGAGTAGGCGGTCGCCACGACCGGGTTGATCACCGCTTCGACCGTGCCGTTCCCAAGGGCGAGGACGAAGGTTCCCCAATACAGCATCTGGTAGCCCGTGGCAAAGATTGTGATGACGGCGGATGCGACATGGCAGACAAGCCCAAAAACGAGCGCCCTTCCGTAGCCGATCCGGTCAATGATCAAGCTGAACAAGATGATGCTGAGAGCAAAAGGCCACAGGCCCACTCCCAGGATCTCGCCTTTTTGCGTCTCGCTCAGGTTGAAGTGAACGCCGAGGTCGCCGATGATGTTGGCCCGGATGATGAACCCGAACGAGGTCGCCACCAGCGCGATGAAACATGTCCAGAAAAGTTTCTTGGAAACTTCTCCGGTCGTGCCCGCGACATTAGCTTTGACAGCTGTCCCCTCCATTCTTTACCTCCTCTCAAATTGCGAAGCGGATGATTACCGCCGGGTCACGCCCAGGCCGATCTCTCCCCCAGCTTCGAACAGACCTTTCCTGATCATGGAGTTGCTGAGTCTGAGGTTGTGCGTGTGGAACCGGTCTCTGGCTTAATTCCCGCCCGCATCTTGAGTCATTTTATATCACACAGGAAAGAATTTGGTCAAATGGCACGATCGATCGGAGGAAATCCCTGATTCGCGGATCTTCCCTGACCTTCTCGAATTCCTTCTCCGAAGAGACCCTCCCCCAATCGCGAAAGCCCGTCGCCTTGGCTTTCTGGAAAAAGTCGAGCGTTTTCTCGACGTCACCCCTGGCTGCATAAATTTTGGCATAGGCAAAATAGAGCACGGATTGGTCTGAACCTGACGTCCGGACATCGACGGTGAGAGTCTTGTGCGTTTCCAAATAATCCGGGTCGAGCTCGATCCCGCGGGTCAGATAACGAAGCCCTTCTTCGATACGACCCTGAAGGAGAAGAAGCGTTCCCAGGCTGTAGTTGGCAGGGATCGAATCCGGGCCGACGGCGAGGGCTTTTCTGAACATTTCTTCGGCTTTTTCGAACTGCTGTCTGAGGAAGTACACTCCTCCGAGGTTGTTGTAGGCTTCAAAATATTGGGGATTCAGACGGACGGCCTTCTGAAACTGTCTCTCGGCAGCGGAATAATTCTTGAGGTTGATGTAGGCGATTCCCAGGAGGTTATGAGCCTTTTCGGAATTGGGATTGAGCAAAATGGCTTTATCAAACTGCCCGACGGCCGTCCCGTAATCACCCTGCTTGAGGCTGGATGTTCCTTGTTCGAAATAGAAAACGAAGTCCTGCCCCTTGTCCTTTGATTCGGCCTGTGGTCTTGTCTTTATCGTGGCACAAGACGTCAAGACCAGAAAAGAGGCCATCAAAGTCGCCAAAATCGTTTTGCGCATTTTACCCCTCCTCGGAGCTTGGTTCTTTTCTCTGGCCACCGCAGAGAATCCGTCGAAGCCCCTGAGCTCTTTGAATTCGAAACCTTGAGCTTATATTACGCCGTCTTCTTCAAATATTCAATCCAATCGACCGTGACAAAGGCTTTGACGTCTGAGGACAGCGTCGGAGGCGGTTGCGCTTCTAGCGCGAATACGGCCAAAATTAAAGAAACGAGGATGAAGGCTCTGCGCGTGGGACACCTCTTTTGATGGATTAGATCATGCTGTGATTTCACAGTGCTTAGGCCGCCCTATTTACCAGATCCCAGGAATCAATCGATAGCGCACGCTCCGGGCATACTCCGGATAGCCGGGTAGCTCTCGTTGCAAGGTTTTATCCTCAAGAGACGTACGGAAGACAAAGAGGAAGGCAATCGCTGACGCGGGAATCAGGGCATAGAAAGATCCGAGTGAAAGCGGGACGCAGAACACGAATAGGATGATGCCGGCATACATGGGATGGCGAACGTAGCGATAAGGACCAGTCATGCAGACGCGATGGCCGCGATCCGCCTGGATCCTGACTTTTTCCGAGAGGAACGGATTATGCGTCAGGACCCAGAACAACAGGGCCATAGCCGGAGCATAGCCGAGGAATCCGAGCGCCTTCAACGACCACGGGACACGTGACCAGGCCAATCGAACGGCATCCAAGCCTGCGACGACCACCATGGCGACAAGAAAAAAGGTGTAGAGGACGAGAATTTTTTTATCCCAGCTTTTAGCGTCCTTTTTTCTCGACATTCGTTCCTTGAGAAGATCCGGGGCCTTTTTCTTCATCCAGATAAGCGCCCCCGCGACAGAGAAAAAATATAGGATAAGAAAAAGCCAGGCCTCCGGCCAGCGGAGGGTCCCGGCCGGCCCAAAGAGCAAAACCAAAATGACGAGGATTCCGACGGTCATCCGAGCGATGACTTGGAATTTGGCGGGCAACTGGCTATCCAAGATCTCTCTCTGAGAGAGAAATATTCTTTTCATCCAGAAACGATATATTCCCTCGTGAGACAGGGAAATAAAATTGACCCGTGTAGGACTCGAACCTACAACCTGCGGATTAAGAGTCCGCTGCTCTACCGATTGAGCTAACGGGCCATTGAAAATCGCCAATAGTGTAGATAAGTCCGCCCTTCTTGTCAAACCCGAAGTGCCGGGATCAAACCTCAACATTCAACAATATTACATTTTAAGGGTCTGAAACGCGTCACTTCTGTTGAATGTTGAGGTTTGACCCCGGATTTCCTTGCAGGCACCGTCCCCATTCTATTATAATGGCAGGCAAGAAGAAGATATCGCCGATGAGCCTGACGCTTTTTTTCATTCTGCTCATGGCCGTCCTGGCCGTGGTCTTCGTTTTCCTGTTCCTGTCTTTGAGAAGCGCTCTGGCCAAGATCGAGGACGTCCGCCGCGGCCAGACGGAAAATCAAGCTCTGTCCCTGATGCAGCAACAGCTCGGGCAGCTCACCCTGAACCTCAACCAGCAGCTGCAGAGCGTCAACGACCAGTTCCTCAAGACGTCCGGGGCGATCGGCCAGCAGCTGCAAAGCATGACGTCGCAGCTGCTCGACACGACGGGCCAGATCGGGGAAAGCCTGGGCCATGTCCAATCGCACCTGGGGAAAGTGGAAGTCGTCACGCGCGAAGTGCTGGAAAAATCCAAGAATATCGCGACGCTTGAAGACCTTCTCCGTGCCCCGAAATTCCGGGGCGGCCTCGGAGAGCTCTTCCTGGGCGACCTCCTGTCCCAGATCCTGCCTCCCGCGCATTATGAACTCCAGTATAAATTCAAAAGCGGCGAGAAAGTGGACGCCGTCATCAAGATCGGCAACAGCCTGGTCCCGATCGACTCTAAATTCCCGCTGGAGAATTTCAAAAAGTACGTCCAGGAAGACGACCCGAAGGAAAAAGACGGCCTCAAGAAGAAATTCATGGGTGACGTCAAGAAACACGTCGACGGGATCGCCACAAAATACATCCTTCCGGATGAAGGAACCTACGATTTTGCCCTGATGTACATCCCTGCCGAAAACATCTATTACGAGACCATCCTCAAGGATGAGAGCTTCGGGGAGGAAAAAAGCCTCCTTTCCTACACGGTCCAAAAGCGGGTCATCCCCGTCTCCCCCAATTCTTTTTATGCTTATCTCCAGGTTATCATCCTGGGGCTCAAGGGGCTCCAGATCGAAAAATCGGCGCTGTCCATTTTTCAGTCCTTGGCCCGGCTGCGGGGAGACCTCGGCCGGTTCAAGAACGATTTCCAGGTCCTGGGCACGCATCTGGCCAACGCCAAGAGCAAGTACGATGATTCGGAAAAACGTTTGGGGCGGGTCGCGGACAGGTTGACGATCATCGGCGGGGAGCAGCCCGAAGAGCTTTTGGAAGAAAAAATTCCCGACGAGAATTCCGAAAAAGACCTGGACTAGAGGCCGGACGCTCCGGAAATTTTTTCCAATTCCTGGATCATCTCCGGGGCGGCGATAAAGACCAGAACATCGTTCTCCTGGATCGGGGTCTTCTTTGAAGGGTTGAAGTCGAAAGCCTTCTCCCCTCCCCTCCTGAGTGCCACGAGGAGCGCGCCAGTTTTTTCTTCGATCCTGGATTCCTCGATGGTTTTCCCGACCAGGGGTGAACCGGGGAGGATCGTCACCTCGTCAAAGCGCAGGACGCGATCCCGTTCTCGGAGCATCATGTCCAGGAAGGTCGTGACGGCGGGACGGATCATTTCCGAGACCATGCGCATGCCGCCGATATAGCTCGGAGAGATCACGCCGTCGGCGCCCGCCTTGATGATCTTCTTATGGGACTGCAGGTCGAGGCCCTTGGCCACGTTCCGGATTTGCGGGTTGAGGCTGCGGGCCGAGATCGTCACGAACAGATTGGCTTCGTCGGTCGCGAGCGAGCAAAGAACACCTTTGG
>JAPKZH010000489.1 GCA_026393905.1 Candidatus Aminicenantota bacterium | reverse complement strand
GAATGCCGTCGACAGAGAGGCCGCCGCGGACTCCGTCCAATAGCGTCCGTACGTTCCATAATGCCGATTCCACAAAAGTCCCTTGTACCATTCCAGCTCGCCCTTGTGTTTCGGAGACCCGGAGCAAATCCCGTACATCATTCGCCCCGAGCCGCCAAGGATTCTTCGGGGATGAAAGATATGGTCATGTCCGTAGAAAACGGCGCTGAGTCCGCTGTCCAACATGAGTTTGGTCAACTCCACTTGTTCCACCCGATTGGGGTCTTCGCAGTAACCCTGGTAATCCTCATAGCTGAACAACGGCCCCCGGCCATAGGCATAATCCGTTGCTTCTTCGTTCGTGCCGCGAGGCCAGCCGCCCAAAACATGATGAAAAAAGGCGAACTTCCACTCCGTATCATAGGCCAGCATGGTTTTCAACCAGGCCTTCTGCAGAGGGCCCAGCGTCCAGTCTTCGGGCCGTCTCGGCGAAAGGCCGGCCGAGTTGTAGCTCTCATTGTCGAGGATCAGGAACAGGGGAGCCCTGCCGTTGTAGAATTCGCCGCCCCAAAACAGGGGAAAATAGTTCTCATCCGGCGAGCCGCCTTGGCCATAGCCGGGCTGTTGGAAATATTTTTTTCGATACTTTATCGCGGGCACTCGGGCCGCATCGTAGCCCGATTCTCCGTCATGGTTGCCCTGGACAAGATAGATGGGGACCTGGGGCGTCAAGGCGGAAAACATTTTCCTCATCCGCAGCCAGAAAAGCTTCGCGTAATCGTCGAGATCCTGCTCCGTCAGACCGGAATTCGGATCTTTTAATCCCAATCCTTTCCATTTGTAGCCGGCGCCGATGCCGGTTGAATCGCCCAACAAGAGAATGAAATCCGGCCTTTCGTTCTTCAGAACCTGATGGACGGCCGAGGCCAGGCAGAAGCCGCTCATCATCTTTCCCGAATCGGCCGTCGGGTCCGGAATGAAGTTCGGATCGTATTTGAGCTCATTCAAATACATGTTGATGTAGTCGCCGCTGAGCCGAGCCTCTCTGAGAAGGGGATTGTCGACGGTCCTTCCCGCCATGTCCGCGTCGTCATAGGTATGGTCGTCGCTGATGAGGATGATTTCCATGGCGCCGGATTGCCGATAAGAAAACGGCGTCTTGACCCGCCGCTCGGGCGTGGATTTCCAGTTGCCCTTTCCGCTCTCCCGGTATTCCAGGCGGTAGGCGAGCTCCGGCTGCCAGAGTTGGCCGACGAGGGGAATATCGACGCTGTCGTCCACGGCCGTGAAACCCGTGGAAAAGCCGCCATCGATGGAAAGACCGTCCTTGGCCTTGACCAACCTCAGGTCTAGACTCATTCCGGCCTTGGGAATGACGTTGAGGCTGGCCTCGCTCGGGCTGAGGAAGACGATACGTTCCGCGGCCTCGAAATATTCGTGGTCATAGGGATAATATTGCCCGGAGAGAGAGGAGAGGCGCGGGAGGAGGGGGTCTTGTTGGGGGAAACGCCCCGGGGTGCGAAGCCGGGCCGGCAGGAGCGAGGCCACGGCGGTTGCGCTTGTCTGCCTCAAGAAATCACGCCTGTTCATGTCAAAGGCTATATCTTACTATATTTATAAGAATACTCAAGTGTGGGCCGTTCGTTCCTGCTAGGTCATCGGGATTTCCGGAAGCTTCTCTGCGCCGTTCTGTTTGGCGTCGGCGGCCATGATTTTTCGGAGCTCCGTTCGTAATTTTTCTTCGACGAGCCGGGGAGCGTTCTGGGCCAGGATCCTTTGGACCTCGTCGAATGCCCGGTCGGCCATGGTCTTTTTGCCCAAGGACGCCCAGGCGTCATAGGGATCGCGGTCGGCCAACAAGGGGAATGTGTGCTCGAGGCGGTACCATTTCCGGGTATGGGGCATGGTCAGAAACTGGGTCTCCGGCCGGATGTTCTCAAAAAGAGGCAGGGCCAGCGGCTCGTCCCTTTGAGAAATGCCCGAGATGAGCCGGTAGGCCATTCCGCAGATCTCATCGTCGATGACGAGCTTTTCCAGGCTCTGCGAGCTCTCGAAATTCATCATGCCGGCGCCGGAAACGACATTGACCCCGGCCAGGGCAGCGAGAACGGCGCCGATCCCGGATTCCAGCCCGGCCTGGGAGTCGTTGATTTTCGAGTCGCTCAACCCCATGTAGGCATGCGTCGGCAGACAAAGGTGTTTTCCGATCTGGGCGTAGGCCATGTCCAGCATCATGGTTTCGACGGCTCCCATGGGAGTGGTGCCTTTTCGCATGTCGAAGCTCGAGGGCGAACCGCCGAAGATGACGGGCGCTCCCGCCCGGGCAAGCTGACAGATGACCAGGCCGCTCAGGTTCTCGACGACGTGCTGAACGAGCGTGCCGGCGATGGTCACCGGGGATGTCGCGCCCGTCATTCCCATGGATATGAGCTCGGAGGGGATTCCCGCCCGGGCGCAATCGATCAGGCTTTGCGATGTCAGGTGGCTCCACTTCAGGGGAGGGGAGGGGCAGGCGTCGAAGATGGCCAGCGGTTTACTGCGAAGCTCTTCGGTGCCGCCTCGGACAGCCGCCAGCATCTCGAACATCGGTCGGAACCCCTCAACTCGAAAAGTGCCGGTCACGACCGGTTTTGTGCAGAACTGAAGGCCGAGGAACAAGCGGTAGCTGTCGGCAATGATCTCCGGAACGTCCGCGGAGATCAGGCCGGTGCTCTGAAAATGGAGATGGCCCAGGCTCTCCGTCAGCCTGTAAAAAGCGACGAGATCGGACGTATCCGCTTTGCGTTCCTGGCGGGCCTGATGGTCGAAGATCTTCACGGCGGCCGAACCCGGGTTGAAGTGGACCTCGTCGCCGCCGACCAGAAACTCTTTTTGTCCGGAGCGGTCGTAGAGCTTGATGGACGAGGGCGTCGCGGCGAGGGCTTCCTCGACCAATTTCCGGGTCAGGGTCACCCGCTGTTGGCTTTCATCGACGGCCATGCCGGCCTTTTTGAAAAGGGAACGGGCTTCAACGTTTTCCACAAAGACGCCCTGCCGTTCCAAGATGACGAAGGCCTCCTCCAGGATTTTGGCGATGAACGTTTGATCCAGAAGCTCGACTTTGGGTCTCGTGGTCGGAATCATGACTTCACCTCTTTCCCCGAAGAGATTTGGCCAGCTTCACGGCGGCCGGCGCATTCTCGGCATACCCGTCGGCCCCGATCGAGTCCGCCCACTTTTGATTCACGGGAGCCCCGCCGACAAGCACTTTGAACTGGCTGCGCAGCCCGCGCTCCTTGAGCAGCTCCATGAACCGGCGCTGGCCGAGCATGGTCGTCGTCAACAGCGCGGAAAGGCAGATGAAATCCGCCTTCATGTCCAGGGCCGACTGGATAAACCGCTCAAGCTTCACGTCCGCGCCCAGGTCTGACACTTCAAAGCCGTTAGCCGATAGCATCGAAGCGACCAGGTTTTTTCCGATGTCATGGATGTCGCCTTCGATCGTTCCGATGACGACCTTGCCCAGAGAGACGTCGGCGATTCTCGCCCGTTCCAGCGCGGGCCGAAGCACGGCCATGGCGGCCTTCATACACTCCGCGCTCGTGATCAGCTCGGGGAGAAAGTAATCACCGCGTTCCCACAGGTCGCCGACTTTCTGGATACCGGGAATGTAGCCTTTTTCGACGACTTCGTGCAGGTCCAGGTTCCGGGCCAAGGCTTCCTTGGCCAGGGCCTCAGCGGCTTGCCTGTCGCCTTCGACAATGGCTTGGGCCATGTCCTTAAGCAGGTCATCTTTGGTCATGCCTTCAGCTCCTTCAGGTGGAATGTCCGGTCGAATCTATTTCCAGGCCCTGAATTCCAGGGCCTCGATGAACGTTTTTTGGAACGCGGCATCCGTCGCCAGCGAAACATGCCGGATCTTCTGGGCCAGCCGCTCGCACCGGGCCCGTTCCTGCCTTGAAACGAGCAGGGCCTTGGCCCCTGCCAGCGACGAATTTCCAACAAAAATGATCTTTTTCTTGTCCAAACGGGGCAGGAGTCCCAGCCTCATGCTGTTCGGAATGTTGAGATAATTGCCGAACGCGCCGGCCACATAGATTCCGTCGAGATCGGCCACGGCCAGCTTATCGAGGCTGAGCAGCAGGCGGATGCCCGTCTTGACGGCGGCCGCGGCCAGTTGAACCTCGCGGATGTCCTTTTGGCTGAGAAAGAGGTTGGGCCCCACGCCGATCTTTTTTTCTGGGCCTTTTATGTGTCCCTGGGGAGAAATGACGCCCCTTTCCAGAAACAAGGAGACGAGGTCGATGAGGCCCGTCCCGCAGATGCCGAGGGCCGGCCTGTTGGCGATGGTCATGACCTTCAGCCCATCATCGTATTCCGCTTTGTAAACGGCGCCAGGAACTGCGAGCATCCCGCAGCTGATGTTCATCCCTTCAAAGGCCGGGCCGGCCGCCGTCGAAGTCGCCGTGAACTGGCGGCCCTTTTTGAGGACGATCTCTCCGTTGGTGCCCAGGTCGATAAAAAGATAATCTCCTTTTTGATGGGCGAGGTCGATCGCCGTTAGACCCGCGGCGATGTCACCGCCGACAAAACTTCTGATGTTGGGCGCCACATAGACCTTTCCGCGCGGGTTCATCAGGAGTCCCGTCTCGGAGGCGGGCAGGGGAGAAAGGGCTGAAAAAACGGCATGGTAAGGGGATACGGCCAGCGTCTTCACCGGAGAGCCCAGGAACAGATGGTTCATGGCCGTATTCCCGGCGATGACCGCCTCATAGACACGATGGGCCGGAATGCGGTGTTTCTTGAGCATCCCTTCGATCATCGTGTTGAGAGAGTCCAGGACAGCCGTCCTCAAGGCCTCGGACTTTAAAGGGTCTTGGAAGACGGCCGTGATCCGGGAGATGACGTCCGCTCCAAAACGGGCCTGGCCGTTCAAGGCCGTCACGACGTCGATCGTTTTCCCCGTATTCAAATTGACCAGCTCGGCCACCAATGTTGTTGTTCCTAGATCGATAGCTATGCCGAAGTTTTGTTCGGCCGTGTCGGCCGCCTCAAAATCCAAGATCTCTGCTCCGTCATAGATCACGGCTGTGACCGTTCCATATGAATCGTCCAGAAGAATAGCCAGATCCTTGAGAAGCGCCGGAGAAGCCTTTTTACCCGGGCTGGGAAAATGAGCCCGGACCTGGTCGGAGAGAGAGAGGGGAGAGGCGAGGTCCGGCCGGAAAGGGGCAAAAACGATCTTGCGGACGGCCGGGTTCGGCTGGATGATCCGGCGGAACCCACGTTTCAACACGGGCATAAGCGGGAGGGTTGCTTCCTCGGGAATCCGGACCGTCAAGTCCCCCGTCATCCGATAAAGACAGGCCAAGCGGAAATTTCCGGGAAGCCGCTTCCGGGCCAGGAGCCATTTTTCCTGGGCCCCGGGCTCCGGACGCTTTCCTTTCATGATCTCGACAAAGCATTTCCCGCACAGGCCTTGTTTATTGCAGAAGGAAATGAGGTCGACGCCCGCTTCATGAAGGGCTTCGATCAGGACCGTATTCTTTCGAACCTGGATCGATCGGCCTTGGGGAAGTACCTTGAGGGTCAGGTTCATGGTTGGACTGAGCTTTCCTCTTTGAGGCTCGTCTTTTTCCAGAAGACATACGCCGGGACGCCCAGCAGAATAAGCAACGCGCCGGCCAGGGATTGAAGGGGCCGCGACAAAACCATGTTCGCAAAAAGGATCAAGTTGGCAAGCACAAAGAGGAGGGGGATAACCGGATATCCCCAGACCCGATAAGGCCTCGGCCGGCCGGGGTCTTTGAGACGCAGGATGATGACAGAAAATCCGGTGGCGGCAAAAAAGAGAGCTAAAGCGAAGACGACATACTCGTATAAGCTCTGGTAGGTTCCCGAAAGACAGAGGAGCCCGGACCAGATCATCTGGGCGGTAATGGCTTTGGACGGAACATGGTAGCGGGGATGGACGAAGGCCATTTTTCGGAAAAACAACCGGTCCCTGGCCATGGCAAAGGGAATCCTGGGGCAATAAATCACGCTGGCGCTCAAACAGCCGAAGATGGTCAAGAGGATCAGCGCCGTGAGGAACGCCCCGCCTCTGGGGCCGAAGAGCTGGAGGCTGGCCGCTTCGCCGACCCGCACGATGCCTCTCATTTTTTCCATGGGAAGGGCTATACTATAAACAATATTCGTCAGTAAATAAAGAAGCATAACGATCATCGTTCCCAGTGCCAGGCCCAGGGGGATGTTTTTTCCGGGCTTTTTGACTTCTTCGGCCGTGCAGTTTACGGAATACCAGCCGTCATAGGCCCAGACGATTGGAATCAAGGCCAGGGCAAAACCGCTCCAGGTTGCCTTCGAGCTGCCTTGAAGGGCTTGTGAAAAGGCATGAATGCCCGCTTTTTTACCTATCGCGAGCCCGAATCCGGCCAGGCCCAAGAGGGCGACTATCCGGATGATGGCAAAAGCGTTCTGAACGCGGGCTCCGCTCCGAATCCCAAAAGAATTCATGCCGGAAAGAAAGACAATCGACAGCACGGCGATGAATTGGCCGGACGAAGGATGGATCTGGAGCGGCCCGATGTCAAGCTCAAAAAGAGCGTGAGAAAGTGAAAGGCCGGGAACAAAGGTCCCGAGATATTCGGAAAATCCGACGGCCAGCGCCGCGATTCCACCGCCTCCGATCACCCAGAAAAACGCCCATCCATAGAGAAATGCCGCCAGGGAGCCGTAGGATTCTCTCAGATACACGTAGGGCCCTCCGGCCTTGGGCCATAGGGCTCCGAGCTCGCCGTAGGTCAGGGCCCCGCTCATGGCCAGAAGACCGCCGACGAACCAGGCCAGCCAAATAAAAAGGGGAGAGGGAAGGTCTTTGGCGATAATTCCTGTCGTTAGGAAGATTCCGGAGCCAAGGACGGAACCGATGACGAGGAAAACCGAATCCCCAAGTCCGAGTTTTCTTTCCAGCTCAGGCATCAGCTCTTGAACTTCCCGTGAAAAACGAACCTATATAATTATAAGTAATTGATAATAATTAGGTTGCATGCATTTTTAGCTATTAATAGCCTTCATTATAGGAAAAGAACGTATAAACTGCAACGACAATAAGCGCAAACGGACGATAAGAACGCGACGGCCCTGCTTTCTAATAGACGTTCATCGACGAGCGCTTGATATGGGCCGTGGCCTGCCACGAGAACCGCTGCGGATCCCATAGGGGAGCCGCTCGATCGGACGCCGTCCGGAGTTTCATTTTCCGACCGAGTCGTGTATAAGAACGGTTTTGTAGGTTTTGCCGAAAATTCATCGAAAAATGTTCTTTGAAAAGAACGCCGACAGAGAAGCGATCGTTAGAACGAAATCTTTAGCTTTTATTATCGAGGCTTAATAAACACCCATCATCCAGAATGCTCGGCACTTTCAGTTTTTATATTATTGCGAACGAAACACCATGGTGAGCGGAATTGAGCTTTATCGAGATCTTTTAGCCTTCGTTCTTTGCGCCCGGATTTGCCTTAACGATGATATCCGCGGATTGTTTAAAAATCGATATAATTTGTTGATTATAAATGAATTAAACTAATTGTCGGCCGGCCGACATCCGTTTTAAAATAAATCTTGCAAATAACGGCCGATTTGACTATCTTACTGAGAGAACGAAAGCGGAGACAGAATGTGATCATCGCAGTGACCAATCAAAAGGGAGGTGTCGGCAAAACGACAACAACCGTCAACGTCGCGGCCGCCTTGGCTTTAAGCGGTTGTCGCGTCTTGCTCGTCGATATCGACCCCCAGGCGCACAGCACGAAATCCTGCGTCAAAGAACCCGACAGTATCCCTCATTCGCTGTACGATGTCTTGATGAGGCGCGAGGAAAACATCCAGAATGTCATCGTCAAATCCACAGTCCCCGGACTGGAAGTGGCCATCTCGCGAATCGCCATGGCCAAGCTCGAGCCGGCCCTGCTCGGAGAGATAGACGGACATTTCCGGCTCAAGGATGTTCTCGCGCCGATCAGACGCAAATACGAGTTTATCCTCATCGATACGCCGCCGACTCTTGGGCTGATAACGGTCAATGCCCTGGTGGCCTCGACTCATTTGCTCATCCCGATCCAATCGTCTTATCTATGCCTGGAAGGGACGGATGACCTTCTCGAGACGATCGAAAAAATCCGACGCGTCGCCAACCCGAACCTCGAGATCCTGGGCGTCCTGATCACGCTCCATGATACCCGGACGAATATCGCCAAGGATGTCGTGAAGAGGATCCTCAAGGTTTTCGGCGAAAAAGTCTTCCAAACGTATATCTCCAAAAGCGTCAAGCTCGAAGAAAGCCCGGCCTATAAAGAATCCATTTTTACCTATGCCGCGAATTCGATCGGGGCGCTTCAATATAAAAAAGTCGCCGAGGAGATCTTAGAACGTGCAAAAAAATAAACGGTCTGGTTTGCCCGAATCAATGGCCATGCGGCATGATACCCATTTTGTCGATTTTATCTCAAAAAAAGCGGCCGTCCCTCTGGTTCGGATGATTTCCCTCGAACGAATCGAAGCCAACCCGCACCAGGCCCGGAGCGAGCTCGGCAATATCCAGGAGCTGATGAGCTCGATCAAGTCCAAGGGCGTGCTCGAACCGATTCTCGTACGGCCTCGCGGTGATCGCTATGAGATTATCGCCGGGGAACGCCGCTTCATGGCATCCAAGAACGTCGGCCTCAAAGAGATCCCGTGCATCGAGATGAATGTCTCGGACAACGAGGCCATGGAAATCTCTCTGGTCGAAAACCTCCAAAGAAAAGATCTCGACGTTTTTGAGGAGGCCGACGGTCTGAACGCGCTGATGGATATCTATGGATACAGCCATGCCCAAATCTCGGAAAAGATCGGAAAAGCCCGGTCGACAATCACCGAAGTCATCAACATCAGCAAGATTTCAGCCTCCATCAGAAGGCTTTGCCAAACCCGCCAAATGGACAAAAACCGAAGCCTGCTGATTGAAATCTCCAAGCTCAAGGGCGAGGCCGAAATGAGGCAAGTGATCGAGGCGATCCATGAGCGGGGCTTGAAAAGAGAAGACACCCGCGACCTCACCAAATTATTCAAAGATGGAGAAAGAGCCAAAGAATCCGGCAAAAAGCCCAGGCATTATATTTTTCATTACAGCCCGAAAGAGAACAGGGCCTACCGCATACGCATCGAGTTCAAAAAAGAGGCGGTCAGCCGCCAAGAGATCATTAAAGCTCTTGAAGAGCTGTTGGCCAAGCTCAAGCTTCCAAGCTAGCTTAAGGGTGAGGGGTGGTTAAATAGGAAATTTTTAAGTACGGCAGTTTATAGCCTATATTAGTTGACATAATAACCCTTATGCGACCCAGAAATCATTTTTCATACAACTCTATTTTTATCAATTAGATAGAGTTATTCGACGGCTGTGGGAAAAAATTATGACTAGAAATTGTGCGGATGTGGAAATTTGCCGCTAAGCCTAGCGGCCTTTTTTTAACAAGGCCTTGACCTCTACTTCAAAATCAGCAGAGGATAAAAATGCTTTAGGTAATCTTTTAAGCGAATGGGGGCGTCTTATTAAATACCTTTGCTCATGGCGTTTAAGAAATCCTGGTTGGTCTTTGTCTTGGCGATCTTATCGATGAGCAGCTCCATGGCCTCGACTTCGCCGAGCTGACTGAGGACCTTTCGCAGGATCCAGATCCTGTTCAACTCGGATTCTTCAATCAAGAGCTCTTCCTTGCGGGTCGCTGAGCGGTTAATGTCCATAGCCGGGAAAACACGCTTGTCGACGAGCCGGCGGTCGAGGTTGATCTCCAGGTTTCCGGTGCCCTTGAATTCTTCAAAAATGACTTCGTCCATGCGGCTGCCGGTGTCGATCAGGGCCGTGGCGATGATCGTCAGGCTGCCCCCTTCCTCGAGCTTTCTCGCCGAGCCGAAGAATTTCTTGGGTTTGTTCAGGGCGTTGGCATCGATGCCGCCCGACAAAACCTTTCCCGAGGGCGGGATGATAGCGTTATGGGCCCGGGCCAGCCTTGTGATGCTGTCCAGGAGGATGACGACGTCGCGCTTGATTTCCACCAGCCTTTTGGCTTTCTCCAGGACGATGTTGGCGACCTGGGCGTTTCGGGCTGGCGGCTCGTCGAACGTCGAGGCGACGACCTCGCCGCTTACGCTCCTCTGGAAGTCCGTGACTTCTTCCGGGCGTTCGGCGACGAGCAGGACGATCAGGAAGATCTCGGGATGGTTCTTCTCGATGGACTTGGCGATGGTCTTGAGCAGCGTCGTCTTTCCCGCCCGCGGCGGAGACACGATCAGGCCTCTTTGGCCTTTGCCGATCGGCGTCATGAGCTCCATGATCCGGGCGTTGAGGTTCTTGGCATTCCCGTCCTGAAGCTTGATCATCTCATGCGGATAAAGAGGCGTCAGCTTTTCGAAATGGATGTTCCGGCGCTCTTCGATGATGAATTCCGGATGAGCGAAATTGATGGCCTCGATCTTGATCAGGGCGAAATATTTTTCTCCGTTTTTCGGCGGCCGGACAATCCCGGAGATCGTGTCGCCGGTGCGGAGCTGGAATTTTCGGATCTGGGACGGAGAAACATAAATATCGTCCTGGCTGGGCAGATAGCTGAATTCCGGCGCGCGCAAAAAGCCGAACCCGTCGTCCAGGCATTCGAGGACGCCCTCCGAGAACAGCAGGCCGTTCTTTTTCGCCTGGGCTTCCAGGATCTTGAAGGTCATGTTGTGCTTGCTCGATTTGTCGATTTCCTCCTCGGGCACGCCCATCTGGCTGGAGATCTTGAGCAGTTCCTTGGTCTCCTTTCCTTCCAGGTCGATCAGGCTGTATTCTTCCTTTTCTTTCATGGTTCACCTCTCAATAAATCGGTATCTGTCTATCCTCGTTTAGACGAATTCCCGTGAGCGGAACGCTCATCAGGCTTTTTTTTCTCTGAACGAAGTTCTCAAACGTTAAAAATTTTCTTTAAAAACCATTTAATAATATTATAATCAATGAGTTAAAGGCGGCTCCTTGGATGTCTCCGACTCCCCTTCCCCTATGACTACGGCCGGTGGAACAGGCGGCTTCGCCCTCTTCTTCTTGGGTCGCTGGGTGAGCTCCTTAGTCAAAACGATCTTCATGACTTCTTCCATGTTCTCGACCAGATGGATCTTCATGTCCTGGGTGATGATCTTGGGAAGGTCTTTCAAATCCGGTTTATTGTCCAACGGCAGGATGGCCTCCCGGATGCCTTCTCGGTGGGCGGCCAGGAGCTTTTCCTTGACACCGCCGACGGGGAGCACCTTGCCCTTGAGCGTGATTTCGCCGCTCATGGCGACTTTTTTGCTGACGGGGATCTCCGTCAGAAGCGATAAAATAGCGATGGCCAGAGTGATGCCCGCCGAGGGCCCTTCTTTGGGCGTAGCCCCTTCGGGGACGTGAACGTGGATGTCGAAGTTCTTATGGATATCGAGGGCGATATTGAGCTCGAACACTTTGGCCCGGACGAAGCTGAAGGCGGCTTGGGCGGACTCCTGCATGATCTCGCCCAATTGACCCGTCAGGGTAAAGTTGCCCTTGCCGTGGACCTTGGTGGCTTCGAACCGCAGGAGCTCGCCGCCGAATTCCGTCCAGGCCATGCCGATGGCCACGCCGACCTCGTCTTCTTTGTCAATTTCCGAGCGCCGGTATTTGGGGATACCGAGGAAAGATTCCAGGTTCCTGACCGTCACTTTTTCCTTGAAGTCCTTGCCCTTGGAAACGACTTTTTTGACGATTTTCCGGCAGATGGAGGTGATCTCGCGCTCGAGGTTCCGGACCCCGGCTTCGCGCGTGTACTCGTTGATGAGCTTCATGACAGCCGTGTCCGAGATCTCCAGGTTCTTGTCCGTCAAGCCATGCGCTTTCATCTGCTTCGCCCACAAGAATTGCTTGGCAATCTGGAGCTTCTCATCCTCGGTATAGCCGGGAAGACGGATGACTTCCATCCGATCGGTCAAAGGCCTGGGCACGGGCTCAAGCATATTGGCCGTGACGATGAACATGACCTGGGACAGGTCAAAGTCGGTATCAATATAGTGATCGAGGAACGTGCTGTTCTGCTCGGGATCGAGGACCTCCATCAATGCGGAGGCGGGGTCGCCCCGGAAATCCATGCTCATCTTGTCCACTTCATCTAGGAGAAAAACGGGGTTTTTGGTCCCGGCGCGCTTGATCATCTGGATGATCCGGCCGGGATAGGCGCCGATATAGGTCCTGCGGTGTCCCCGGATCTCGGCTTCGTCCCG
>JAPKZH010000283.1 GCA_026393905.1 Candidatus Aminicenantota bacterium | reverse complement strand
TCAGGGCGCATGCTGCAAATATCTTATTCATGGCTCTCCCCTTCCAGTGATATCGAACTTAGTCGTAGTATTGTCAGACACAAAGAAAGTCTATAGCCGGAAGATGATGCCTGTCAATGGAATAGAAATCGGCGGCCATGCGGCTAAGTCCGGGCCGGCGATTTACATTTTTTCCTTACTTGACAGATTCCTTTATTCCTTGTAAAATTCTTTGTAGGTTGAATCTATGATCTGCAAAAGAACCTATAAAAATCAAATCACCCTGCCCAAGAAGGTTATGGAAAAATTCGAGGATGTCGAATATTTTGAGGTGAAAGCCGGCGAAGGCAAAATCGTTCTGGAGCCTGTCAAGATGACCGCCTTGAGTGATACGACTCTTGGCAAGGTCCGAAAAAAAATCGCCTCGCTCGGGCTAACGCTCAAAGATGTTGACGACGCGATCGAATGGGCAAGAAAAAAGTAAGCCGGTCGGGCTCCTCCACCGCCTCAAGAGTCGTCCTGGATACCAGCGTCTTCATCTCAGCCATTCTGTTTCACGGCCGCCCGAGCCAGCTTGTCGGGCTGTGGCAAAAAGGCCGCCTCCACGTGCTCATGTCTTCAGACATTCTCAACGAATACGTTAGGGTTCTGGCCTACCCCAAATTCAGATTGGCCAAAGAAGATATCAAGTCCATTATCGAGCAGGAGCTCATACCCTTCGTTGAACCGGTCAAGACTTCCGCAGTCTTTCGGATAATTGCTGAAGATCCTTCCGATGATAAGTTCCTTGTCCTGGCCGTCGACGGACAAGCCGATCTGATCATAAGCGGCGACAAACATCTGCTTGGATTGAAAGAATTTCGAGGAATCAAAATCGTTACAGCCGAGGAATTTCTCTCTCTCAATATGATCGTCCTCGGCAGTGGAATCAAAACGGGAAGATAATCTTGTCCTTATGAAATAATACGATTTTATCTTTTTTGGCCAGCTTCAGCTCTGAACTTTGATAGGAGCCAGCGAAGGGAGTAAGATGGGATTGGAGACCGGATGACAACAGGAATGATCCTGGCGATAACTGCCCTCGCTGTCCTTTTCGCTTCACTGATCTTTGTTAAGGTTCGACCAAGTCGAAAACCCAGTCTTGAAGGCATTGAAGACGTTCGAGCCGCGCAAGCCTACGACCGGATCAGCAAGTGGCCGCAGTTTCGGGTCTTGAGGCGGCTGATCGTGCGGCAACTGCGCCGGCACAAACCGACGGGAATCCTGGCTGACATCGGCTGCGGTCCAGGGTTATTGACCATGCTCATCGCCCGGAAATTCCCTCGGTTGAAAGTCCTTGGGCTGGACACGGCGCAGGAGATGATCAAAACGGCCAACGCGAACGCAGTTTCGCTGGGGTTTGAAGGACGAGTCGAATTTCGAGAAGGGAATATCCAAAGCCTGCCGCTGCCGGATCAAACGCTGGATTTTGCCGTCAGCAGCCTGTCGTTACATCATTGGTCCGAACCGGAGCGAGGCCTGGCGGAAATCCACCGGGCGCTCAAACCCGGAGGGCAAGTGTTATTGATTGATATGCGCAGGGATTCTCGGCTCTTCTTTTATTTGCTAATGATATTTGCCACTTCGATAGTCATGCCCGCGGCGATGCGAAAGATCAACGAACCGCTGGGGTCGGTGCTGGCCAGCTACACACCCATGGAGGTTAAGGAATTCTTCGCGCGATCTCCATTTAAAGCATACAATGTCCATGGCGGTCCCGCATGGATGATTATATGGGGAAGGAAAGAGTAAAATATCTAAAACGCTGATTGTTTTTGGGACAAGATAGGGAGCCACGGCAACTATCCGGGAGGTGGACCATGAAATGCCCGAAATGTCACTCCGAGAATCCGTCCGATCGCCCGTCCTGCGCTGCCTGCGGAGCCGCGCTCCCCACGATAGTGGAAACATTGGATGCCCGCGCCACGCCCGTCGAGCCGCCTATCAAGGAGCCGGGGCTGGGCTCGCTCATCGCGGGCAAATACAGGCTTGTTGAGGAGCTGGGCAAAGGCGGCATGGGCGTCGTTTTCCTGGCCGATCAGACCGCCCCGGTCAAGCGCCAGGTGGCGCTCAAGATCATCAAGCTGGGGATGGATACCCATCACGTCGTCGCCCGCTTCGAGGCCGAGCGCCAGGCGCTGGCGGTGATGGATCATCCCAACATCGCCAAAGTTTTCGACGGCGGGGCGACGGACACCGGCCGGCCCTACTTCGTCATGGAGCTCGTGAAGGGCATCCCCCTGACGACATACTGCGACCAGAACGAACTTACGACTCGGGAGCGGCTGGAGCTCTTCATCCCCATCTGCGAGGCCGTCCAGCATGCCCACCAGAAAGGCGTCATCCACCGCGACCTCAAACCGTCCAACGTCCTGGTCGCCGTCCAGGACGGAAAACCCGTTCCCAAAATCATCGATTTTGGCATAGCCAAGGCCATCGACCACCGCCTGGCTGAGAGCACGCTGTTCACCGAACAAGGCCTCCTCATCGGGACTCCCGCTTACATGAGCCCGGAGCAGGCGGAGATGTCGGGGCTTGACATCGACACCCGAACCGACATCTATTCGCTGGGGGTCATGCTCTACGAGCTCCTTATCGGCGTCCTGCCCTTCGACCAGAAAATGCTCAGGGCCGCTGCTTTTAACGAGATCCAGCGCATCATTCGCGAGATTGACCCGCCCCGGGCAAGCACTCAGATCGTCAAGCTTGGAGAGACAAACACCACGATCGCCGAGCACCGCCGCACGGACCCGGCGTCTCTTCATCGGCAGCTCAAGGGCGACCTGGACTGCATCCTCATGCGGGCCATGGAAAAGGACCGGACCCGGCGCTACGAGACGGCCACCAGCCTGGCTATGGATATCAACCGGCATCTTCACAATGAGCCCATCTCGGCGCGGCCGCCCAGCACGACCTATCGCCTGGCCAAATTCGCCCGTCGGCATAAGGTGGGACTGGCGGCCGGCGTGGCCGTCTTCCTGGCCCTGGTGGCGGGCTTGGTCCTAGCCACGACGGGCCTCATCCGGGCCAAGCGGGCCGAGGCCGTCGCCGCCGGCGAACGGGACCGGGCCAACCAGGAAACCAAGACCACCCGCCGCGTCTCGGACTTTCTGGTCAGTATCTTCCAAGTCTCGGACCCCAGACAGGCGCTGGGAAACACCATCACCGCGCGCGAGATCCTGGATAAGGGCGCGGCTCGGGTCGAGGAAGAGCTCAAAGGAGAACCGCTGGTCAAGGCCCGGCTGATGGATACGATGGGCACGGTGTATATGAACTTAGGCCTGTTTCCTCAGGCCGCGCCTCTGGCCGAGCGGGCCCTGGAGGTGCGTCGGCAAGAACTCGCGCCGGATGATCCTCTCATCGCTGAGAGCATGAACAGCTTAGGCGCACTTCGCTACACCATGGGTAACTTAGCCGAAGCGGAAAAACTCTTTCGGGGCGCTCTGGACATCCGGCGGAAGAAGTTGGGCGAAGAGAACTATGAAGTGTCCACCAGCCTCAACGACCTGGCCATGACGCTCAACGCGCTCGGCCGCTACGACGAGGCTGAGCCGTTGTTCAGGCAAGCCCTCGCCATCCGTCAGAAGCTCTTCGGCAAAGAGCATCCCGACATAGCTCAAAGCCTCAACAACCTGGGGATGTTTCTCTACCGGAGAGCAAAATACGAAGAGGCAGAAAAGCTCTTCCGCCAAGCCCTGGAGATGAATCGCCGCCTCCTGGGCGAGGTTCATCCGGAGATTGCATCGTATCTCAATAACCTGGGCATGGTCCTCAGGGATAGCGGCCAGTTGGCGGAGGCGGAGACCACGTTCCGTCAGTCCGTTGACTTGCACCATAAGCTCTACGGCCCGGACCATCCGAACTATGGTAACTCGGTAGTAAACCTGGCGGCCCTTCTCGTGCGGACCGGCAAGTTCGAGGAAGCGGAACGATATTACCTCGAGGTCATCGCGCTCTACAACAAAATCTATTCGGAGAACAATTTTAATACGGCCACGGTAAAGAGTCTCTTGGGCGAATGCCTGACCAAGACAAAGAAATTCCCTCAGGCGGAGAAGTTACTGGTGGAGAGCCTGGCCATCATCAAAGGCCAATTCGGTCAGGACCACCCCCGAACCCAGGCGATAGTCAGGCGCCTGGTCGCTCTTTACGAGGCCTGGGGAAAGCCGCAGAAAAAGGCCGTCTATCAGGCGATGCTGAAGAAATAGAGGTCTTTCGAGCAAAATTCGTGATCAGGGAGTGAAAAATGCCAACAACTCATTGGACGATGATATTGATCGGATGCGCAGGAGGGCTTATTCCTGATGTTTTGCGCATCATCAAGAACCGCTACGAACCTAAAGTGCCTGAATACTTGCGCAGCGTTACCTTCTGGCTGGGATTGCTGTTGCTGGTCATTTTGGGCGGGCTCGCGGCATGGCTCGGAGAAGCGGCCAACGTGAAACAAGC
>JAPKZH010000388.1 GCA_026393905.1 Candidatus Aminicenantota bacterium | reverse complement strand
GTCGTACTTTTCCTGGGCCGGCCAATTGGAGAAGATGAGGGTCCAGGCGTTTTCCTTCAGTTCCACGAAGACGCTGTATTCCCCGGCCGGCAGCGTCTTGCCGTCGAACACGAGCGGCACTTCAGTCTTGAACCGGGTCGTCTGGTTCGCGCCCGCCCGCCAAACCGGAGAACCGTCGCTCACCTTCTTGCCGTAGTCCGCGCCCGCGCCGAAGAGATTCTGACGCCCGCGCTTGATGGGCCGGCTGTAGGTCACTTCGATCCACTTGCCGTCCTGATAACGCTGGCCGCCCTGGACTTCCACGTATTTCCCGCCGATCTGGGTGGCGGCCGTCCCCGGCGGGCTCGCCGGCTTCCGGACGGGTGTCTGAGCCAGGCTCCCCGCGACCAGGGCCGCGATCGCGACAACCGCTAACATCCAACCGTGACGTCTCATTTTTCTCCTCCTTCATGAGTTTCTCGCCCGACCCGTCCGCTCGATCCGGAGCTGCCCGTCGATATCCCGAGGCGAGGAAGGGCGGTGCGATCCATGTCGACTTATCCGATTATAAAACTATATCCGGAGAACGACAACTGATTTTATTTCCGCCCGATGTTGCCGATAGACCGCCTTTGTCTTTTCTATGTTGTTCTCGCTTTTGGAAATCGTGAGGTCGGCCAACCACCCGACGGGTGGCAGGCTCGAGCCCCCCGGTCACTCTTGGAGGGGCAATCCGTTGAAGGGTTCCACTCCAACGGGCATCGGTGACCTGCCCCCACTTAGTATACCACCTGTGAAATGAAAGTCCTAGGCTCGGGACCTCCTCCCTGAAAAATGGACCTAATCAGGGGGCGAGTTCACCAGACTTTCTTTTCTTTTATAGCCGGATTGATTTAAGGGGGGCAGGTCACTTGAAAACTGCTGCATAAAAGTGCCAAGAGCAAAGTGGGGTCTTAAGGCGGAAATTACTTTAGAATCTGCGATTTATGTCCTGTTTGGATGACCTCGGACTGCTTTTGTCCATGGCGACTTGTCAAGAAACTTTTCATATGTAGCTACGGCCACCATTGCCGGGGAGAACGCTTTCCCCTTTCCTCTTTGTATTAAAATGAGTCTATGGGTGGGTTAATTGACTAGCTGCCTAATCCACGAGCATTTCCTGGATGACGGCTTTTATTTTTTTTCTCAAGCTCGGCCGGAGCTGCCCAAGCTTGGCGACCAGGCGCTGCTTGTCCACTGTCCGAATCTGATCGAGCACGATCCAGCCTTCCTTGCCTTTGAATTCGACCGGCACCCGTGTTGGGTAAGGATGGGATTTGGTCGTCATCGGAGCGATGATAACCGTGGAAATATGCTGATTCATCTCATCGGGAGAGATAACGACGCAGGGACGAGATTTTTTTATTTCATGTCCGACCGTCGGGTCCAAAGAGATTAAATAGATATCGTACTGCTTCATCACCAGTCCCAGTCTTTCTCATCCATGTCTAGGCGGTCATCGATCAGAAGCTTGTCGTCCTGCTGGGATTTCATTTTCTGGAAGGACTGCGCCCAGCTTTTCCTGGGCGTTTTTCTTAGGGGCTTAATGATGATCTTGTCGTCTTCGAGTTCGAGCTCCACATCCTTTTCGATACGGCACTGTTCCAGGATGGCCTTGGGGATGCGAATCCCCCTAGAATTTCCGATAGAAATGATATGTGTTTTCATGCCGGTCGTCCCTGCCGGCGTAATTATAATGTAATCACATTGCTTGTTCAAGCGATATTTCCTTACAATAGGCCGGTTCAGAGGAAATCCATATAAGATGACGCATAAACGCCGCCTGGCATTCTCATTTCTCCTGTTGATTTGGCTCGGGAGTTCGTGCTTTTCCGCCGATATTTTGATCAACCTCGACGCGGCCAAATTGCCGCCGGGCCCGCTTGCCGCTTGGCCCAACCTGGGGTCGCTCGGCGGCAGTTTCAATACCGCGAAGACTTTGCCCATCGCCGCAATCGTTGCCGGCCGCATGGCCGTGGCATTCAAGGGCCAGGGCGATTTTCTAAAATCGACATTCACCTTCCCTGAGGCTCTCGGACAAAATCATTCTTTCTCGGTCCTGGCCTGGGTCTATGATCCGAAGATCGATCGAAAGAAAACCATCATCTCCTGGGCGTCGCGGCCCAAAAACAGCGCCGAGTTTTCTATCGGAAATGGCAGGGATGCGGCTTTTTTAAACGCCGAATCGATAAAAGCCGGATATGAAGGCGGGGTGCCGGCCGGCAAAACCTGGCAGCATCTCGCGGTCGCTTTTGACGGCAGCGTCCTCAAAATATATTTAAACGGCGAGCTCAACGTTGAAAAATCTTGCTTGCTGAACATTAGAAATGGAGAGCCGATTATTATCGGCGCCGCCTGGGATTCCGGGGAAAATGCGCCGGTCACGCCGTTCTCCGGTTCGCTGGCGGAGCTGCGGCTTTACGATGATGATTTGTCGGCGCGAGATATTCGCAATCTCATCGGCTTGACGGCGGCTTTTCATCCGTCTCCGAAAAACGGCGAAACCATCGAAAATTTATCGGCATCCCTCCAATGGGAGGCCGGCCGCGCGGATGCGGATTCGTTCGATATCTATCTTGGCGAAGACAAAAGCGAAGTCGGTGACGCCGACAAAAGCTCAAGAGCTTTCCAAGGCAGCCTGCCTGCCGCTTTGCACTCTTGGCAGGTTTCGCAACTCTCTCTAGGCCGGACATATTTCTGGCGTGTCGATCAGGTCGGCCCAGCCGGCAAAGCTATCACGCGCGGCGAAACCTGGAGTTTCACGGTTAGCGCCTGCCCCGCCGGCGGTCCTTTCCCGCGCGATAAAATCGCCGCCGTGAAAGCGGATTTAACCGAGCTTCGTTGGACACCGGGCCGCTATGCCGTCTCCCAGGATTTCTATTTCGGCGATTCCCAAGATCAAGTTCAAAAAGCGGTCACTCCTCAAATCAAAGGACTGCCGGCGGCTGCCACGAGCTGTCGGATTCCGCGACTGCCGCTCGAACAAGGGAAAAAATATTTTTGGCGGGTGGACACTGATAACGGCAAGCTCCCCCCGGCCAAAGGCGATGTCTGGTCATTCAGAGTTGAAGATAAGCCGGAATCGGGAGACATAACATTCTTCCTTGTTTCCGACACGCATTACGGAGCGAGTGTGACTATCGCTAAAGCCGACCGGACGATGGTCGATGTCATGAACAGCTTCCCGGGAGCTCTCAATCCCAAGAGCGTCGGGGACGGCATCGTCAAGACGCCGCGCGGCGTGCTGGTCCTGGGCGACCTCATTGATGAGGGAGGGGCGGAAGATGCGGCGGAAATCTTTCGATCCTTTGCCGAAGATTACGGCATCAACGGCGAAGGCCGGCTCGTCTATCCGGTTTATGAAGGCGCCGGAAACCACGACGGAGGAGAGAAGGACCCGGTCCGCAAGGAAATCGTCGCCCGCAATGCCGTCCGTCCTGCCGTGAAAAATGTTTCAAGCAACGGGCTTCATTATTCCTGGGATTGGGACCGGGTCCATCTTATCCAGCTCAACCTGTTTCCAGGAACGGTGGGGGATGACATCGTCAATCCGTGGGGCCGGCATTTTGAAGGCGATTGGAAATATCCCCAGCACAGCCTGGAATTTTTGATCGACGACCTGGCCAAAAATGTGGGGTCGAGCGGACGTCCGGTCGTCCTCCTCCAGCACTACGGCTGGGACGACTGGGGCAAGGGCTGGTGGTCGGAGCGGGAGCGCTCGGCGTATTATGAGGCCATTAAAAACTACAATATCATCGCCATCTTCTGGGGCCATTCCCACACACCCCAATTCTTAGACTGGAACGGCATTCCGACCTGGTGCGTCGGCTCGCCCCAGATCGACCCTCATCTTGGCGAATTTTTCGTCGTCCACATCACGCCGAACGAGATGATCGTGGCCGAACGAGATCACGACCGCTGGGGGCTCATCTCAAATATCGATCTCAAGGCGATCGGCCAAAAAAACCCTATCAGATCGAATTAATAGGAACCCGAATTCGCCGTTAGGCGAACGCTTACCCTGTCATCGCGAGCATCCGTCGGGCGCGTGGCGCTTCGTTCTTTCTAGATATATTTT
>JAPKZH010000254.1 GCA_026393905.1 Candidatus Aminicenantota bacterium | reverse complement strand
GGGACAAGCCGGAGAATGAAACAGGATAAAGTCCGCCTTCTTGTGGGTACCGAACCGTTGATCCAGAAAATCCTGAAGCAGGTCGAAGGATATTTTGACGAGGTCCTCCTCAGCGTTTCAAAAGGCCAGACTTTCGATTTTGTATCCTGCCCACAGGTCGAAGACGAGTGCGAAGGCCAAGGCCCGCTGGCTGGAATCCTGAGCGGGCTGAGAGCGGCGGCCCATGACGTCTGTGTCGTGGCGGCCTGCGATATCCCGGATATTGACATGGCTTTTATCGCCCGGATGCTCGAAGTATCCGAGGACTGCGAGATCGTCGTCCCTTCTTCGGCGGAAGGAAAGTTTGAACCCCTCTTGGCTGTATATAAGAAATCGGTCATTCCCAAGATCGAAAAACTCCTGGCCTCATCCAACCGCCAGGTTTTGGCGCTTTTTGATCTCTGCAAGACGAGGGTCCTGAAGATGGGCGATTCCTCGTGGCTGAAGAACCTGAACACGCCGGAGGATTACACAGAATATCTCCAGTCGCTGCGGCGAAAGAAATAAACAATTTGGGGTCAAACCTACTCGTTACGCAGATTTCATGCCTGATTTTTGCGTAATGAGTAGGTTTGACCCCAGTCGGAATTTCAGACACCGAGACGGCTGTAAACCGCGTAAAAAAGCAGACGGCCGGCCGCCTCGGCCGCCAAGGCGCTCAAAAACGCAATCGTTAAAAGCGGGGCGCTCGGATTCCGGTAATAGAGAAAAGAAAAGAGGACGGTCCCCGACAAAAAAAGCAGCCTGAATAATAGATAGGGGTATATCTTCGCGGCGGGGAGCTCGAGAAGAGTGGCTTTCTTCGGGCCGAAGAGGCCCAGACCCGGGGTGAACAGGAAGATCGTTAAAAGAATCAGGACGACGGCCGCCAGGGCGACGATGGCCGCTGCATCCAAAAATGGAGGCGCTTTTCTTCCCAAGTCGAGAAGCGTATCGTATGAAAAGGCTGCGCCCAACGACCCGAGCAGCAGGGCCGTCCCGAAAAAAGACAGCGGCGTATAGAGGCCGCGCCAGGCGGGGACGGTGCGCATCATGTAAAGCTTAACCATGCTGATGATGAAAAGGAGGCTGGCCGAGAAGGCCAGCGCGACAAGAATCCTGACTAGCGTCGGACGATAGGTTTTCTTCAAGACGAGAAGCGCCAGTGATGCGGCCAAGGCCATGAAAACGAGCTCGAAGAGAATCTCGCGGCTCAGCCAAGAGCGCTTAAGATTGTTCAGTGCCAAGACGGCCCGCCACGGCCGTCCGAGATGAAACAAGGAGATGGCGGCGGCCAGGCCGAGCACGATGACGACGGCGGCGAGAAAAGGAAAAGTCAGGTACCGGCTGTTCCATCCGCTGGCGCCCTCCATATAAAGGGAAGCAACGGCGACCATCCAGAACGCGCCGACGGCGGTTTGGGACAGCAGGGTAAATCCGACGAGAGGCCACTCTTTCCAGGCGAGCCCGGTCACCTCAGATCTCTTCCCAGTTCGCGACTTCGGCCGTGTCCTTTGTCGCGCGCGTTGCGTCCCTGTGCGGCTTGATCACGAGGGCCGGCTCCGTGAGCGCGGCTTCCGGCAGCGGGAAAACCTGGTTTGTCGCTCCGTACTTTTTCCTCAGGTCCGCCAGTTCTCCGAAATCGAGCGCCCGCATCGGACAGGCGGCCACACAGACCGGCGGCTTGCCCATATCGATATAATCGAAGCAGAAATGGCATTTCGTCATCAGCCGGGAGGCCTCATCGAACTGCAGCGCGCCATAGGGGCAGGCCCACTCGCACAACCGGCAGCCGATGCAGGCTTCCGTATCGAGAAGGACGATGCCGTCCTGGCGCTTGTAGATGGCCTTTGTCGGGCAGCCGTCGCCGCAGATCGGCTTTGCGCATTGATGGCAGGCCATGGAGATATAATAAGAGAAGACGCCGGGGACCCAGACGTTTCCGGATTTGGTCCAATTGCCGCCGGCGACCTCATAGACCCGGCGCCAGAGGATGTTGACCGGAAGGTCGTGCTTGTCCTTGCAGGCCGCCTGGCAGGCCTTGCAGCCCGAGCAGGCGCTCGAGTCGAAGTAAAAGGCGTACTGCCGGACCCAAGACGATTGGCTCCCTCCCGCTTGCTGCATCAGGCTTTCTCCACTTGGGCCATGATCGTGTGCTGGGCGTTGCCGAAGGCCAGCGGCGTCCATCGCTCGGAGGTCAGGACGTTGACCGAGCCGCGGCGGTCCACGCCTTTTTCATCGGGACTCCACCAGGCGCCCTGGGGAATGGCGATGACGCCCGGCATGATCCGCTTCGTCACCCGGCAGCGAACCAGCGTCGCCCCGCGGTCGTTGAAAACCTTGACCTCGTCCCCGTTGTTGATGCCGCGCGGCTCGGCGTCGAGGGGATTGATGAAGACGCGCTGCGGCCATGCTTCCCGGAGCCAATCGACATTGTCGAGGGTCGAATGGACAGTGGCGAGGTAATGGTGGCCGATGACCTGAAGCGGATATTTTTTGGCTTCTGGGCCGAACGGACTCTCCCATTCCCTGATGTATTTCGGCACGGCCGGGATGACGTCGGGTTTGTTCATGTCGTGAAGCCGCTTGGAAAAGATCTCGATCTTGCCGGAGGGCGTGGGCAGAGGATTCTTTTCGGGGTCCCTGCGGAATTCTGTGAAGGCTACGGCCGGCTTGGTGACGGGGACCGAATAGACGCCGATGTTCGATCTTTCGAACTCGTCCAGCCTCGGGATGTTCGGGAACCGCGTCTTGCGGTATGTTTCAATGCCCCAGGCGATCCAGTCGCGCTCGCTCCGGCCCTCGGTGTAGGCGTCATAGAGCCCGAGCCGCTTGGCGATCTCGGCGCAGATCTGGTAATCGCTCTTCGTCTCGAACGGCGGCTCCACGATCTTCGGCATGAGGATGACCTCGTCGCCGTACTTCCAGCCGTCGGCGAGGCCCCAGGTCTCGAATTGGGTGCAGGCGGGAAGCAGGATATCGGCGAAGCGGCCGGTCGCCGTCAGAAAGTTGTCCTGGACGACGAGGAATTCCACGAGCTTTTCGTCCTGGAGAATCTTGACCGTCCGGTTGATGTTGCTGTGCTGGTTGATAAGCGCATTGCAGGCCACGGCGTATATCATCTTAATGTTCGTCCCGAGCTTTTCCGCGCCGACCACACCATCGGCCGGCCCCATGTCCTTTCCGCGGAGGACCGCCTCCGACCACAAAAACGAGGGGATCTGGGCCTTGACCGGATTTTGCCCGGTCGGGAAGACGATCCAGGCCGGCCCGCCGTCGGGAGCCTGCAGGGCCATCCCTCCGGCCCATCCCCCAGGGATTCCGACGTTTCCAGTGATCGCCGCCAGGACGCAGCCTCCCCTAACGGCCTGCTCGCCGTAGGCCCTCCGCTGCATCCCATAGCCCTGGTAGAGGATGGCTGGCTTGGTTGTGGCGTATTCGCGGGCGAGGCGGATGATCGTAGCCCTGGGCACGCCGCATATGGCTTCGGCCCATTCGGGCGTTTTGGCGACGCCGTCGCGCGTTCCCAGGATATAGTCTTTATAGCTTTCCGCGCCCTCGGCCCCCGGCGGCATCTGGGTCTCATCGAAGCCGAGGCAGTGAGTTTTCACGAAGCCGGCGTCATAGAGCTTCTCGGTGATCATGACGTAGGCCATGGCCGACATCATGGCCGTGTCGGTGCCCGGCCGGATGGGGACCCATTCGTCGGCGAGGGCGACGGCGCTGAGCGTCATGCGAGGGTCGATGCAGACGAGCTTCGCGCCCTTTTCCTTGGCCTTCTTGAGGATGTATTCGGAATTTGTCCCGTCGCGCATCTCGGACGGGTTCCAGCTCCACATCAGGATGTACTTGGAGTTCAGCCAGTCCTGGCGCTGGTTTCCGGTCACGTTTGTGCCGTAGACATAGGGCGTGGCGTAGGAGATGGCCGCCCACGAATAGCTGTTATAGAAGCCGAGCGATCCGCCGAAGAGGTTCATCAGGCGCTGGGCGGTCTGGCGGCCGTTGATCTGGTTGTAGCTCCCGGTGCCGTAGGGGACGTACATGGCGGTATTGCCGTAAGCCTGCTTGATGCGCTGCATTTCGGCGGCGATTTTGTCCAGGGCCTCGTCCCAGGAGATGCGGACAAACTTTCCCTCGCCGCGCTTGCCGGCCCGCTTCATCGGGTATTGGAGGCGGTCGGGATGATATTGTCTGCGGCGATAGGACAGGCCGCGGATGCAGGGCCGGAGCTGGGGGTCTTCGACGGAGTCGTTGGGCCGGTCGTCTCCTTCGATCCGGACGATGCGGCCTTCCCAAACATAGACCTTGAGAAGGCACCGCCCGCCGCAGTTGTGAGACGGGCACCCCGTGCGAACCATTTTGACTTCGGCCGCGGATTCCTGGAAGACAGGGCCGGGCGGGGTTCCGGCGGCCGGCTTGAACTTTTTCCCCAGCTTTGTCGAGGCTAGGGCCGAACCTCCCAAGAATGTGCTCCAGCCGAGGAAGCTCCGCCGCTTCATCTTGGCCGCGTCGAGTTTTTTCTTGATGGGGCCGGTGTCGTTGATCATGCTATTCGCGCGGTGTCCGTTTCCTTCCGTTAAAAATCAGGACGCCGGCGTCGAAGCGTTCGAGAACGTAATAAAAACCGGTTACAACCAGGGATTCCAGCAGGATGGCCTGGGCGGGGTTGATGACGGCTTGGATGTTCTGCCCGGGGATGAAGACGTCGAACAGCTTGAGGCAGGCCGCCACGCAGGCCGCGAGGAAGATCGATTGATAGCGTCCGCTCCGGACAAACGCCCGGCTCATGAAATAGAACGCGGCGGGAACCATGATGAATCCGGGCAAGCCGGGGACACGCGTCAGATGAACGACATGCCCTGCCGTGGCTTCCCAGATTCCCCAGAGCGAACCCCAGAGAAACACGGGGACTAGCCCCCCGGCGCGGCTTGATGATCGCTCGAACATGATCTTCATTGTATCAAGAACTGCGGTTGCGTCAAGACCGCGTCAAGACCGGGGTCAAACCTACTCGTTATTCAAGCTCCCCTGGGGAATTGTGCGTAACGAGTAGGTTTGACCCCGGATTAGCCGAATATTATAATTCTGAATGGCATGACAAGAAAAATGAGCAGATACCCATACGGGCCAAGCGCTTCTCGAAAAAAAGCCGGGATTCCCGACTCGTTCCCCGACGTCATCCTCGCTCCCACGATACCTTCGTTCGAAGCCTGGAAGGAGATTATGACAACGTCGTCGGCCTGCCGGTGCGTTTACTCAGCAAGCTTTTCAAGGACTTTATGGGCGCGGACAGGCCCGTTTGACAACCAGCCATGAGCAAGATGCTAAGGCCGCTGAAGATTGGCGGAATCGAGATAAATTTTCCGGTGGTGCTCGGAGCCCTTGCCGGATACAGCGACATGTCCTACCGCCTGATCTGTCGCTCGTGTTCGGCGCCTTATTGCGCGACCGAGGCTATGCTCGACCACCAGATTCTCGAGGAGAGCAAGCTCTGTCGCAGGCTGGTCGAGCTTGACCATGCCGACCACCCCGTGGCGGGACAGATTATGGGCAGCGACCCGGCCGTCATGGCCCAGGCGGCGGTCGTGCTCCGCGAGAAGGGTTTTGATGTGATCGACCTGAATTTCGCCTGCCCGGTCCGCCGGGTCGTGGCCAAGAAGCGCGGCGGATACATGATGGACCGACCTGACCAAGCTCTCGAGATCGTCCGAGCCGTCCTCGAAGCGGTGCCCGACCGGCCCGTGACGCTCAAGCTCCGCCGGGCTTTCCGCGAGACCGACACGACCTGCGAAGCTTTCTGGGAAATCGCCCACGGGGCTTTCGAGGCCGGGGCGGCGGCCATCTGCGTTCATGCCCGCAGCGTCGACCAGAAGTACACGGGCAAGGCCGACTGGGATTTTTTATGGCGCGTGAAGCGCGAGTTTTCGGACAAGACAATCCTGGGGTCCGGCGACATTCACACCGCTGCCGATGCCTTGAAGATGATCGAGCAGACGGGTGTCGACGGCGTCATCGCCGCCCGGGGAGCCATCGGCAACCCCTGGCTGTTCCGGCAGGCCCGGGATATCGCCGCCGGCCGGGAACCCTTCGAACCGAGCCTGGACGATCAGCGCCAGCTGATCACGCGCCACTTCCAAATGGCCTGTCAAATGTACGGCCCGAAGCGGGGGCCGAAAATCATGCGCAATTTCGGCATCCGCTACGCCCGGATGCATCCCCAGCCGGGCCAAGTCCGGATGGCCTGCGTCGGCATCAAAACCCTCCAAGAATGGCAGGCATTCATGGAAAAATACTACGGCGGCCGGTATCCCCTTTCTGTTTAGGGCCGCCGGCCCAAGATCTTCCTGTTTTTCTGGAGATCAGGTTTGGCGTTTTCTTGGGCGCCGGCCATGAAAAGAGCTTTGAGGAAAATCTCGAACCGGATGTATTTTTCGGCTACTTCTTGGGTTCTGGCTCTTTCTTCTCTCCGCCCATATGGACCGGTTCCGGCTCTTTAAAGTCGATCGTCAGGGACACAGGCCATTCGCCGAGCAGGACCGGGTGTGACCCTTTCCACTGGACAAAGAGCCTGACGATCCAGGATTTCCCCCATCCGGGACTGGTCTTGATAGCTTGCGGGGTTGAGGCAGAAACTCCAAAATTGCTTTTCATCATGATGGTCGGGCTCAAACTGCCAGGCTGAATGGGCTCACGGCCGACGGCGATCAGGAAACAATCACCATGGTTCTCCACGGCAAACTTTTCCTTGAAAAGAGCGTTGAAGTTGACATATTGCAGGGGATTCGGGGAGTTATTCTTGATGTTGAAGGAAATGAGGGGAACGATCTTCAGGATCGGGTTGGGCCACTGCCGGTATTCCTTCATGACCCATTTCGTTTCAATATTCATGACTTCGATCGCGCTTTTGATTTCCTCATCGGAGGGCGCTTTGCAGCCCGTTATGAAAAGCATCAGGGGGGACAAAAGCATAAAGACAACGATTCCGAGGGGCCATTCTTGCCTGTTCTTCATCGAGGTTCTCCTTTGAAATTATGATACCGGATGAGCCGGAATTATGCAATCCTTGAGTTGAGTCTAAGGCCGTAGTTCAATACAATAGATGGCGCTTTCCGGGCCGGACCAAAGCGGATGAAAAATAGAATCCTCTATCTAAACTTGTATGTCGGGATGATCGGGCTTGCCGGGTCAGCAATTTTACTCGCCTTCGGCCTTCCTTTCATGAAGGCTTGGTTCTACTGCTTCGCCTGGTGGTCGTTCCTTCTCATCATGGACGGCGTGAACGTCCGAAGATGGGGCACGTCGCCTCTCTACGAGTCCGGTTCCCGGTTTCTTTTCGCGGCCTTTCTCTCGGTTCCGGTCTGGCTGGTCTTCGAACTTATTAACTTGAGACTCAAAAATTGGTCCTACCACGGGCTGCCGCAGAGCCTCCCCGAAAGGTGGCTTGTTTTTTTCATCGCTTTTGCGACCGTGATCCCCGCCGTTTGGGAATTGGCCGTTTTTTTTCAAGGCTTATTGAAGGACACGAAAGAGGTTCGCTTCCGACTTGCGGTCGGTCCTTTTCTGCTTCGGTTCAGCTTTATGACCG
>JAPKZH010000004.1 GCA_026393905.1 Candidatus Aminicenantota bacterium | reverse complement strand
GAAACGGGCCTCTGGCTGTTCAGGAGATTGTAAACGTTCATGCCGAGCCCTATCGTCATCCCTTTTTTTAATTGAAGTTCTTTTTCAATGGTGAGGTCCACATACATATGGGCCGGGGTCGTCCTTCCGCCGCGGCCCTCGGGGAATGTAAAATAAGTCCCGTAACCCGGTAGCCAGCCTTTCTTCTCCCAGTGATATCCCGATAGGTATTCGATCCCCGAAGAAACGACGATTCCGTACGGCGCGAAATAGGTCCCGAGAACCTTGGCCACGTGATCAACGCTATAGGGCAAGAAGCCATACCATCCTTCATCGCCGAAGCCTGGCCCTCCGAGCCCTCCCCAGAGGTAATCGATAATCTCCTTGTTGGGATCACCCGGCGGCACGTATGGATGGTCGCCGAAAACCCCGGCGTCATATCCGCCACCACCATACTCAAAGAAGTTCCCCGGGTCCGTCCCTTTGGCCTGTGACCACGTATAGGAGGCGTTCAGCATGAATTGATTCGCGACCCGTCCGTTCAATTCGATTTCAATGGCCCTGTAATTCCTTCGTTTCAAATCAAAATTCGTAAAGATATACTTCATCAGTCCCGGGGATTCCGGATCATAGATAGTGATATCTTCGGTAAGGTTCTTGGAATAGGAATAAACGCCCCTGATTTTCAGGGCCCAGTTCCTTCCTAGTTGCCGGTCGAATTCCAGAAGGAACTTGTCCGTACCGCTGGGCTTTATTTGGGGATCGACCTGCTCTGGCGTGGCCGCGGCGCTTTGTTCATAAGCAAATTGCCAGTTGGCCGGATCTCTTAGCTGCAAATCGGTGGGGTTTTCGCCGCCAATCCAAGAGTATCCCCTAACGCTCCAAAAATAATTCACGTTGAAAAATCCCAGCCAATAGATGGAGACCGGGATGGCGTAATGCCCATATCCGAATTTCAGGACGTTGCGCCCGTCGCCTGACAGGTCGACGGCCAGCGAAGCGCGCGGCTGCAGAAAATCCCCGAATCCCCAGCTCCATAACTGCTCGCCAACGTCGTTGAATATTTGTTGAGTATCAGACCGGAGTCCGACTAAGAACGAAAAACGCCCGAGAGTCAAAGAATCCTGAAGATAAAGGCCAAAACCGCGGGTCGCGTTGTTGCTCTGGCCTATGCCATATTCGCGGAGGAACGAGGGTTGGCCGGGAGCCGTCCATTCGAGCCGAGCTCCGCCTTCGAAGCCGTTTCCCTTCCAGAGGTCGAAATCCGAGCCCGTATACCGCACTCTGCCTTCCCAGGCATTTCGATAGTAGCTTAATCCGGCCCTGATCTCGTGGTTTCCCCAGCTTCCCAGGTCCAAATAATGGGTCAAGCTCAGCGTCAGGTCCGTTCTTCGCTCGATATCCGTTTGATGAAGAGGGGCGTTATTCGTAGTCTGGACGATGTCCATCCAGTAATATTGAGCCGTTCCATAGTCCCCGGATACGGGGATCGTCTCGAACGACCGTCGATAGTGGCCTCCGTCTGCGGTCAAGAGAGTATCTTGCGATAAGATTCCCCGATAATTCAGGTGATAGTAATATTGGTTCGTAACGTTCTTCTCATATGTTTCCGGCACGCCGATCCCTCCGCTCTGGCCGAGAAAAGCGTCCAGCGTTCCGCTCAATGAAAGAGTATGATTCAAGATGGGTGTGAAGGTCAGCTTGCCGAAGGCATTGTTCGTCTGGACCGATCTTTTTCCGGCCGGGATCGTCAGCCAGCCGATCGACTGCCCCGTCGTCCGATCGGCCGTCCGATGATAGTCGTTAGAGAGAAAAAACCACAGCTTGTCCTTGATGATGGGGCCGCCCAGGTTCGCGAAATAATCGGACAGCGACGTTTCGGGAAGGCTGGCCACCGAGAGCTGCTCCTGCCTATCGGCCCGAAGATGCGGGCTGCGGATCAAGCCGCCCAACTCGCCGTGAAATTC
>JAPKZH010000587.1 GCA_026393905.1 Candidatus Aminicenantota bacterium | reverse complement strand
TCGTCTCGAGCCTCAACTGCCGTTGTTGATTTTGGGGGAAATGCCTGAGGAGCCTGGGCCGGATCGTGGTCCATGTCCATTGATAGTCTTCTTTCAGGACATAGCCATCGAGGGAACGGGTGCCTGCCGGGATGACCGCCTTGATCTCCGTGGCAAAAGGAAACCGGTTTTTTGGCGAAAAGACCAAGGTTTTGGTTCCCATCCAACGGCTTTTTCCCGAGAAAGGAGGGTCGAATTTCAGGAGCGAGGAGCTTTCTTCCCGAGGCAAGGGCTCGAGAGCGACCATCGGATGGTCAAAAATGACGACGATTTCTTCCGCTTCGTGGGAGGTCTGGGTCGGACCTTTCGGACTGACCTGGAGGACGCGGAGCTCTCCTTTGACTTCAGTCACGAGCCGTTCGGCCGGACGGGCTTTTTCCTTCTTCTTGCAGCTCACAACAGCCGCGTCCAAGAAAATCAGGCTTATGGCCACAAAAAAAAGAGCAAGTTTTTTTCTCATGGTGCTTCCTTTCACGTCCATTTTTCAAAAAAAAATAATTGGCGATGGTTTAAGACAAGGATTGGAGGGCGGCCGTCAGAAACTGCCAATAGCTCTCCACCGAGGCGATCTGGACTCTTTCTTCAGGGGAATGGGGATGCTCGATCGTCGGCCCGAACGAGATCATATCCATACCCGGAAATTTCTCGCCAATAATGCCGCATTCCAGCCCGGCATGGACGGCGACGATTCGTGTCTCTTTGCCGAACACCTGAACATAGACATCCTTGAGAGTCTTTAAAAGCGACGCCTGCAGGTTGGGCGCCCATCCCGGATAGCCTTCGGGCTGCTTGATTTTGCCGTCAGAGAGCTGGACATGGGCCTTGAGCAGGTTTCTGGCGGCTTCGAGCGCAGAGGCCACGGAGCTGCGGCTGCTGCAGATGATCCGGGCCATGCTTCTGGCGCAATGGACAATGGCCAGGTTTGTCGATGTCTCGACAAGGCCGGCGATCTCGGGGTGCATGCTCAAAACGCCGTGAGGACAGGTAAAGAGGAAGTTGACAAGAGCGTCTTGGCAGCCTGTGGTCAAGGGCTCATCGGCTTTTCGATCGACAGGCTCGAGGCTATACTGAAAATCTTTTTCGACGGCCCGGTATTCAACCCGGATCTTTTCGCAGACATTTTGAACGAAGGCTGCCAAAGGCTTAAATTTGGCCGGGTCAAAAAGGAAATCCGCCCAGGCTTCCCGGGGGATGGCATTTCTTTTATTCCCCCCTTCGACCCGGATGAGCTCGAGAGCGAAGAGGCCCTTCGCCTGCCAGAGAATCCTGGCCAGCAGCTTGATGGCATTGGCCCGACCTTGATTGATGTCCAATCCGGAGTGCCCGCCCCGGAGTCCAAAAATCTTAAGCCTATAGGCTTGTTTGAGCCGGGCTCTCTTTCTTTTGAGAGGGAAGGTGATCTCCGAGTCCGCGCCTCCGGCGCAACCGATGGTGAACGTCCCTTCTTCCTCGCTGTCGAGGTTGATCAGGTTATTTCCCTTCAGGAAGCCGGGCTCGATTCTTCTCGCCCCCGTCAGACCTGTCTCTTCATCAATGGTAAAGAGGAATTCCAGCGGGCCGTGGACGAGCTGAGCGTCCTCCATGACGGCCAGCGCGGAGGCCACGCCGATCCCGTTATCCGAGCCCAAGGTCGTGCCCTTGGCATAGACCCAGCCCTCCCGGATCTCGGGTACGATGGGATCTTTAGAAAAGTCGTGGGCCACATCGGAATTTTTTTCGCAGACCATGTCCAGGTGGCCCTGGAGAATGACCGGCTCGGCGTTTTCACGGCCGGCTGCGGCGTTCTTTCGGACGAGGACGTTGCCGGTCTTGTCTTTTTTCGAGAACAAGTTAAGACGTTTGGCCTGGGCGACGATGTAATCGGCCAGGCGCTGTTCATGACCGGAGCAGTGAGGGATCGTCAAAATTTGTTGGAAGTGTTTCCAGAGAAGCGGCGGCTTGAGTTCGGTCAAGGACGAAGCCATGAGAGAACCTCCTCGGCTATGGAAAATAGGGAAAAAAATCATGCCATAAAATCCGCCGACTTTCAAGCGGATTGATTTTATTCCCGGCTTTCTTTAAAATGCAGGCGCGATTTCCCGAAGGCGAGCGTTCCCTGATGTCTAAAAAATGGATGGTGTTGACGGTCATCGGCCTGACCCTGGCGGGCTGGCTGTTGTCTTTCGGTGTCCAGAAGCCTTCTGTCCGGCCGAAGATAAAAATCATGACCACGGTTTTCCCTCTTTTGGAGTTTGCCCGGGCCGTTGCCGGTGAAAGGGGAGAGGTGAGTCTTCTCTTGCCTCCGGGGGCGGAGGTCCATACCTGGCAGCCGAGCTTCGGCGATGTCCGGAAGCTGGCCTCCCTCGACGCGTTCATTTACATCGGCAGCGGCCTGGAGCCGTGGGCCGGCGATCTTCTGCGCGGGGCCGGCCGCCCGGATCTTCGCCTTCTCGAGATC
>JAPKZH010000456.1 GCA_026393905.1 Candidatus Aminicenantota bacterium | reverse complement strand
CGAAAAAAGAGGAAGTCCAACGGGAGCTGGGATCGTTTTTGAGCTGGGCGAGGAAAAACCCGCCCCCAAAAACCGGCAAACCCCCTTTCTCGCCCGAGGAACTCAAGGGCATCCAAAAAAGCCTCCAGGCCATGATCGTCTACCATATGGAAAAAGAACCCAAGAGCTTGAGGTATATCAAGGATTAGAATGGAAGGATAGCGTTGAGGATTTTTTCCTTTCCGCCGGACCGATAGATGAAGACGGATCAGGCCTGGAGCCTATGGATGGAAGGGAGCCCGATGGAGCCGCCTGAGTTCAGGACGGATGGCAGGAGGAGAATCCCGGCGATGGCATTTTCCGGGGATCGATAAAGGCCATCCCCGGAACGGGAAAATCTAAAAAAGCCGATTCACTTTAATTGCGTCTTGAGCCAATCCCGATAGATCAATTGACGGACGGTGTCCTTGACCTCTTGCGAACCCAGGTACTTGGCCTTATCGATTTTTTTCTCGAGATCGTCTTTGAATTTGCTGACCAGAAGGCTTGTCTCAAGATGATTTTCCAGTGTTTCGAGCAAGACCCCCTTGGATCGCAGCCAGGCTTCGGTGGCTTTGGCCGTGTTGAGACCGCTCGAAAAGCGCAGTGCATCGGCGGCTCGCTGAAGCTCCCGGGTGGAGATTTTGATCCCTTGTTTCTTGGCCGCTTCGGCCGTAATCTTTCTTTCGACCACTTCGCGAAGGGCGCCGTCAAAGCTGCCCGTGACCCGCATATGGTCGACGACTTCCGCGACGCCGATCTCGATTTCATTTTCTTTTTTTGCCATAATTTTCCTCCCTTCAGAAAATTCTGAGAGCTTGAACATGATCTATCCGTATCAAATTTTCTGCATGTTGTCAAAAGAATTTTTCAGGCCATCCCTCACCGACAGGCTTGAGGTCCTGCGGGGGAGGGACTCCGGATCCATATTGACAGGAGCGATCCTTGTTGCTATCTTCATCGGGCCCAGAAAAAAATCCGACAAGCCTGCCTCACAGGAAAAGGAGTGCATCGTGAAAATCGTCTATTCAAACGGCAGCCTGACCCCCGAAGAGGTCATCAAGTTTTTTGTTCTCTCCGGTCAGGCTCAGAGCCTTTTTGCAGAATGCATCAAAGCCAAAGAAGTGATCCGGGAAGCGAACGCCCTCGGCATCAAAGTCTCGGACGATGAGCTGCAACAATTCGCTGACAGTTTCAGGGCTTCCTTGGGCCTCTATTCGATTGCCGAAACGACGAATTTCCTCAAGAACAATGGTTTGACGGAAGAGGACTTTGAGGAATTCTGCGAATTGTCTGTTTTGCTGCCGGCTGTCAAAAACCGGCTCGCCGATGAAAAGGCCGTCAAGGAATTTTTTATCCGGCGCCGGTCGGAGTTGGATCTGGCTCAGATCTCATCGATCCTTGTCGAGCAAGAGCCCCTGGCCAAAGAGATTGTCGCCCGGGTCAGGGAAGACGGAGAGGATTTCCACGCTCTGGCCAGGCAGTATTCGTTGGATGAGCAGACAAAACTTGCCGGCGGATATCTGGGCCTGGTGACCCGCGAGATGCTCCCGCCGGATATGGAGGCGAAGGTCTTCAATGCCGGAAAAGGAGAGGTGCTCGGTCCCTTCCCGATGAAGCCCGCCTATCAGTTGATTCTGGTCGAAGAGGTGTTGAAAGCGGAATTGACAAACCCGGTTAAAGAGATGATCCGGGAAAAAATCTTCAAAGAATGGAGCGACCGATTTTGGGCCGACGGTCTTAAAATCACGCTCTAGGAACGAGGCTGTCGCCTTCGCTCCCGGGAGGTCCCCAGCGCCTTCCGCGACGCGAAAGGAGGCGGGATCAAGGTGCCTTCTCCCCTCACTTGCCTTGACGGTCGATCAGTCCCAGATATTCCCTATAGCTCAAGATGACCGAGACGGGTTTGCCATGCCTGTCGACAACGAATTTTTTCCCTTCGACGGATGTCTGGTGGAGAATTTCCCCGAAGATGACTTTGGCCCTCGTTGCCGCGATCGGTTCCAGATCCTTAATCTTGATCTTGGCCATGATTTCTATCTCCTCTAAAAGGATCTCCTGGAAGATCCGCTTTTTCTGATTTTCACCTTTCCGCGAGAATCCTCTTCGCCTTCTCGATGACTATAAGTCAGCCGTCCTGAAACATCAAGCTTTTTTATCGGCCGCCCGTTACCGGGAGCCTATGGCCGTTTTTCCTTCGGAGTCGCCCCCGATCGTCCGACCGGACAATCCAGGGAGGCGGCCTCCGGATCAGAGGTTGAGCTGCTGATAATTGAGATAATGATACAAGCCTTCTTTGGCGATCAGTTCTTCATGCGTTCCCGCTTCCACGATCTGGCCGTTATCCAAGACGATGATATGATCTGCATCCCGGACCGTGCTCAATCGGTGAGCGATGATGATCGCTGTTTTGCCCTTGAGCATCTCGCTGAGATTTTTCTGGATGGCGTGTTCGGATTCCGTATCTAGGGCGCTGGTCGCCTCATCGAAGATGATGACCTTGGGCTGCTTATAGAGGACGCGGGCGATGGCGATCCTTTGCCTCTGCCCCCCCGACAGCTGCAGGCCGCTTTCTCCGACTTTGGCATCATAGCCGGAGACAAGCTTCGAGATAAAATCATGGGCGTTGGCCAGCTTGGCGGCAACAATGACTTTTTCCAGGGATTCCTCAGGATCGTAAAGGGCAATGTTCTCCCGGACGGTGGCATTGAAGATGAAATCCTGTTGAAGGACGAATCCCACCAATCGTCGAAGGTTGGAAAGATTGATGCCTTTGATATCGATCCCGTCCAAGCAGATCTTCCCTTCTGTAACGTCATAAAAACGGGCCAACAATTTCGCTAGGGTGGTCTTGCCGCTTCCGCTGCGGCCGACGATGGCCAGCCTCTGACCAGGTTCGATGGTCAGGTTGATGTTGGACAGAATGTAAGGATCGTCCTTTCCGCCGAACCGGAAAAAGACCTTCTCAAACTTGATCTCGCCCCTCGGCTCTTTGAGGATCAGGCCGACCTCCTCATCCTGCCTGACGGGAAATTCGGTTTTGGCCGTAAAGACATCGTTCAACCGATCAACGGAGACGAGGGTTTGCTGGAGATCGTCCCAAGTCTGGACCAGCCGGTTGACGGGCGTAATGACGCTTCCCAGCAAAGCCATGAAGGCCATGAGCTCGCCGACGGTCATTTCTGCCTTCATGACGATCGTCGCCCCATACCACAGGATAAAAGTCGAACTGAGGGTCGTCACGAAGTCCCCGATCGAATTGAAAACCATGGCCGTGTTGACCAATTTAAAATCGATATTCAAGCTTTTGATGAACTTGTCTTCCCATTTCCAACGGGTTTGATATTCCGTATGCATGGATTTGATTGTATCGATGGCGTTCACGGACTCGATCAAATGGGATTCGGAATCGGCCTGCGCGGCAAAGGAATTGACATTCATTTTTTTCAGAATCGGGGTAAAGATGAGCGTCAGAACCAGACAGAAGGGGATAAAAATCAGCGAAACCATGGTCAATTTCGCGTTGTAGTAGAACATGAGGGCCAGGTAAACGATGATCAGGACGGAATCCAGAACCATGGTCAGGGCCGTCTCCGTCAAAAAATTACGGATTTTGAGGTTCTCTCCGAACCGGGCGATGAAATCGCCGATTTTTCTGACCTTAAAATAGCCGAGGGGCAAGGCCAGCATGTGTTTATAGAATTGGACGAGCATCCTCAGATCGATTTTCATCCCGGTATGAATGATCAAGTATTGGCGGACCATCGTCGTCAGGATCCGGAAGACCAGAACGATCAACATCCCGATCAGCATGATGTTCAGCATGGACATGTTGTTATGGGTCAAGACCTTATCCACGATATTCTGAGTAAAGACGGGGGAGGCCAGGCCAAACATGTTCAAGAGCAGGGAGGCGACAAAGATCTCGAACAGGACCAGCTTGTAGGGCGTGACGAACGGGATAAAGTTCTTGAAGGACGACCGATCCTCTTTGGCCTTTTCGAACTCGACGGTCGGCTCGATGATCAGGGTGATCCCGTTCCAATTCTTGTCGAAATAATCCCTTCGGTATTTGCGGTGACCGAGGGCCGGATCCGAGACCCAGACGTATTTCTCGTTGATCTTATAAACGACGATAAAATGATACCCCTGCCAGTGGACGATGCAGGGAAGATCGACGGACATCAGAGCGTTGTAATCCAGCTTGACGCCCCTTGTCGAAAAGCCCAATTGCTCGGCCGCGGAGGCCAGACCGGCCATCGACGCCCCGCTCAGGTCGACATGGGCTAAATCCCGCAGTCTGTTTGAGGAGAAACTTTTCCCATAATATTTGGCGATCATCATGATGGCGGTCGTCCCACAGGTCATCTCATCGTATTGCTCGATAAACGGGAACCGGATGTGTCTTCGATACAGGGACGCGAATCTCTTAAAATGCTTTCTTCTAGGCTGAGTGACCGCTTCTTTCCCGGGGAGGCCTTTGGACACCTCGATGCGTTTCTGCGCGGCGAGTTCCTGTTTGATGACTTCCGTGAAGGGAATCGGCGGTTTTTTCGTATATGACTGAATCCGGTCCTCGATGATTTTTTTAATCTTGGGAGATTTTTGAACCAGGGTGGAAAAGTCCTCCCGCGACAACGATAGCACCTGGCAGTCTGTCAGGCAGACGACATCGGCATACCGCTGGGTATCTTCAAAGAGGGCCTTTTCTCCAAAAAAATCCCCCTTCCGTAAAAGGTTGACGGGGTGAGAGGTCTTGCCCTCCCACCGGACCACTTTGAGCTTCCCGCTCTCAACGATATAAAACCGATCCGGGTCCGCCCCCTGGCGGATGACCGCATCGCCGGCGTTGTAGTATTCCGCCTTGAAACGGGCTGATAGGTCCTGAAGCTCTTGGGGGGTTGCCACCGCCATGTCGGTAAACGACTTCAAAAATTGATGGATGGATGTGTGTTTGATGAATTTGTCAAAATACTCCCTGAGCTTCGGCTTGTCCAAGAGGAAATCCGTAAAGGAATCGCCGTGGATGGAAATCAGAATGCTGTCCTCGACGGCGCGCGCCGAAGCATTTCTGGGATGGCCGGTGATCAGGGCGGTCTCCCCGAAATGGTCGCCCCGAGTCCGGACGCCCAGGTTGATCTCTTTTCCATCTTCGCCCTTTTGAAGGATCCGGATCTTCCCTTTGTAAATGACATACAGCTTATCTCCCGGATCCCCTTGATTGAAAATGAGGTCTCCCGCCCGGACGCTGCTGGGCTCGGCTTTCGCCATCAATTCCGCGATTTCTTCATTGGCATACAAGGAGAACAGGGGTATTTTTTTGACGAATCCCAGGAAGCCCTGGTCTTCGATGGAACGGCGGAGCGTTTGTCGGAGCTCTTGGGCGGAGTCAATCAAGGGTGCCTCGGGGACGGTCGCCCGTGGCTGGTCCTCAGACAAAAAGACGATCGTATGGGAGCCGATCTTGATTTGATCGCCGTGCCGCAATTGGATGCTCTCGATCGGGCGGTCGTTGACGAAGGTCTTATTAAATGAGCCCAGGTCGCTCAGGGTGTAGGCATCCTTCTCGACAGAGATTTTGGCGTGCTTACGGGAAACAGCGGACTCCTCGAAAACGATATCGTTGTCCTTGCTCCGCCCGATCGCGACATCTTTATTCTCAAGAGTGTACTGATCGATCCTTCCATCGCTCCGTCGAATCTGAAGAAGTGGCATGGGATGTCCCCTTTCTTCCTTGGCTGTCAGGGCAAATTCAATTCAGGCCTGCCCGGCAAAATATCCGTCATGACGGCGTCTCTGTCCGTTCGGGCCCATAGCTGGAACCCGCCCGGCGGGAGATCCTTTCTCTCAAGGATGTTCCTCTATGACGTCAAAAACGGTCACGGGATTGTCACGTCCCCGGATCCTTCGGGGGCCGATCCTTTCGAAGCGAAATTTATCTTTGGCCAGAAGATACGTTTTTTCGCCGATCAAGATCTGGTTCGGCCGGGCCATGGATTCCAACCGGGCGGCGATGTTCACCGCGTCGCCGATCACGGTATAGTCCATGCGCTGAGGAGAGCCGATGTTGCCGGCCAGGACTTGACCGGAATTGATGCCGATCCGGATGCTGAACCTCTTCTCGGGCGCCAACTGATCCATTATCCGGGACAGCTCGCGCTTCGCCTCCAGGGCCGTCCGGATGGCGCGTTCGGCATGATCCTGGGTTTGGACCGGGACGCCAAAAACGGCCATCAGGCCGTCGCCGATGTATTTGTCCAGCATCCCTTGGTTCCGGAAGATGATCTCGGTCATCCGGGTAAAATATTGATTCAAGAACATATTGATTTCTTCCGTTTGCATCTTCTCGGAAAGAGCGGTGAACCCGACGATGTCGATGAAGAGAATGCTGGCCTCCAGATGGTGGGGATCCATGAGATATTTTTTGGATTCCTCCCCGCCTTTCAGGATCATCTCCGTCACTTGGGGAGAGAGAAATCGAGCCAGCCGATTTTTCAGGCGCTCTTCCTCACGGATTTTTTCCCGGAGGCTCATCTGTTCGATGACCAGGGCCATTTGGCATCCCACGGCGTTGAGCAGCTCCAGGTCATCGATGGTGAACTGACAATCCGGCCTCAAACTCTCCAGCTGGATGACGCCGATGATCTGGTCCTTTTTCCAGAGCGGGACGCAGAGGGCCGATCGGATCTTCTTCCGGATCAGGCTTTCCGAACGGGCCCATCGGGAATCGGACATGGCGTCGGAAACGAGCAAGGCCACCTTGTCCTGAATGACCTTATGGATCAGGGAGCGGCTGGCTTGGATTTCGGCCGAAGGCCGGGAGGCCCGATTCTTAAACTTGACAACGACGGGGATGAGATCCGCCTCGGCCCGGCTGGCCGAAAGGATTAAAAAACCGTAATCGGCATCGATGACAAGGAATAACAGGTCCATAATTTTTTCCAGAAGCTGATGAAAATCGGCGATCGCATTCAACTGCCGGCTGATCTCATAGAGCACGAAGAGGACTTTTTGATTTCTCTTCGATTCTCCGGACGACAGCCACTCGTGCGATTCGACGGCGCATTGGCCGGACGGCCGGCTGGTGATGACCTCCCGGAGAGTCCCGGCCCAATCCTTCCCCGGCATGAGAGTGACGGTGGGAGTAGGCGAAAGGTCTCGGCTCTCCCGCAGATAAAATGTCAGCCGGTATCCTCCGATTTTGATCTGGTCGCCGTCATGGAGCGGGGCACTCTGGATAAATGTCCCGTTCAAGGCCGTCCCATTGTGACTGCCGAGGTCGGCCAATGTATACTCCGCGCCGTCCCTGGCGATTTTGGCATGCCGGCGGGAAACGGACGAATCATCGAGAACGACATCATTATCATCGGTGCGTCCGATGAAAATTGCCTGGTCCTGGAGAGGGTATTCCATGACGGCGCCTTTTTCCCCGACCACCTGGAGCCGAGGCCTATCGCCGTTCTTTTTCTTAGGAGGCATCATCAACAGGACGGGTGAGTTCGCACTCTCCGAATCCCATTCTCCTTCAAAGATTTTTGGCGCTCTTGAAGAGCAGGGCAAAAATACTTTTTCTCTGGGTGACCACTTCGGCCTGTGCCGTCATCCCCGCTTTGATCGGGTACCGTTTTCCCTTGATTTCAAAATACGTTTTATCCAAGGAGGCTTGGACCGTATAGACAAAGCCCAAGTTTTGATCTTCGACCGCCGACGGGGGGATCGTCGTGACTTTCCCCGTGAGGATCCCGTAGTCCTGGAAGGGAAAAGCCGCAAATTTATACTTGACGGTCATATTTTTTTCGATGAACCCGATATCCTTATTGGCCACTTTAATGTCGACGGACAGCGGACTGTCCGCCGGGACCATCGTGCATAAGAGATCGGATTCTCTGACATAGACGCCCGTGTTTCTGAAGTACAACTCGGAGATAATCCCGGACTTCTGGGCTCGGATGGTTTTTTGACTTTCCTCGGTTTCCCGGGCCATTTCGGATTCCAGGATTTTGTTTTCGTTCAGGGTGATCTCCCGATGAGAAGCGAGCTTTTGGGCGTCCGTTCGGGCTTTCTCAAGCTGGCTCCGAGCGTTTTCGACGTCCTTCATAGAAACGATTCCGGATTTTTGGAGCGCCTCCGTGTTGGCGACGTCTTTTGTCAGCCGTCTGATCTCGCTCTGGAGAAAAGCGATGTCGGAGTCGATGGCGGCCAGAGAGAATTTGTTTTGTTCGAGCTTCAACCTCTTGACCTCCAGGCTGCGCTGGGGAGACTCCCTGGCTTGGATCAGGAAGAGAGGCGCATCTTTTTCGACCTCTTGCCCCGCCTTGACATAGACCTGTTCTAAATACCCGGTTCTGTCAGAGAGAATGTTGATCTTGTCTGAGAGTGGTTTGGCGACGGCTTGGCATTCGGCCACAACATCCATTTTGCCAAGAAGCGAGTAGGCCAGAACGACCGCCAAGACGAGGACAATGATATAGATCAGCCCCCGGGCGAAGATATTGGGCATTCTTTGGAGATGTTCGGCGACGAGAGTATTTTCCGAGGGGGAGTCCAAGGGAACGACCTCGATGATTTCGGAGGGACTGGCCGACGGATCGCTTTTTTCCATGGCTGCCATGGCAAGCCTCCCTAGGAGATAGTCAAGGGCCGGTCCTTGGCGTCCGAGGACACCTCTGTTTTTTCTCTCCAATCAGGAAGGGTCCTCGGTTCGACCATTTCGCCCTCATCCATCACGGCCCCGGAAATTGCAGTTCAGGGACGGAGAAAAAAGGTATCCAAGAGGACTTCGCATTCTTAAAAGCGGATCTTGATACCAAACAGGGCGGAAGCCCCTCCCAGGTTGATCTCCAATAATTGTTCCTGGCCATCGGAGAGCTTGGTCGCAAGGGGATGGGGAACATCCTTTTTAGCCATCAGATACTGTCCTTCGCCGAAAATGGACAAAGCACTGGACACTTCAAAATCGATGCCGGCTTTCCCATAGAATCCCAGGGCGTTCACGGTTTTGCTGGTGAATATCACACCCGTGATTTCGATCGTATGCGTTTTGTCCACGTAAAATGTTTCGTTAAATTCGATGTCGTCCAACAGATCTATTTTGCCGTTGATATAGCTGATTCCCCCTCCAAGGTACGGCCTCAGCCGGCCCTCCTTCAAGAGATGAAAATTCGCACCCAGATTAAACATCATCTCGTTGATCTTGGGGTTGGCTGACGCTTCTGCATAAGCAATGTCGAAGTACTTTTGCTTATTGGGGAAGTCGAGCGCATATAAGCCTTCCAAAGCCTTGGACACATAATGAAAACCCACATCGATCTCGATATTCTTCAGGATAAAAAATCCCAAGCCGAGCTCAAAGCCAAAAGCATTTTGGTTATACGCGGAATCGTAAATCGCACCCTCTTCGTCGTAAATATTCCAGGGATACGTGTAGTCATATCCAACCTGGACAAAATGGAGAAGCCCGCCAAGGCTGATATAACCCATTTTTGGCTTGCGGGGCAGCGACGGCTCTTGTCCTGGTACAACCACCAAATTTTCGGTTTCCAGAGATTTTTCATGGATGAAGCCTGTGATGACCATTCCCAGGCGGGAAGGGAGCTTGATTTCGTACCATTCTCCAACTTTCCTGACGACTTCATAGACGCTCCCCACGGAGGGCTTTTCGATGACCTGGCTTCCGGTATCCGGCTTGGCATAAATACTCGCCGCCTGAGCTTTGACAGTGATTTTCTGGGGCTCAGCTTGAGCCCAGAGGGTGACCATCCCCAGCCAAAAAAGAGCAAGGCCAATGGCCAAAGGTTTCCAGACATATTTTTTCATGCTCACTCCCCGTTCGTATTCTTTCATGAATCTTTTTTCATAGGTTGAAAAAGAATCTTGGCGATCTTCCAGCTGTCTCCCTGTTTTTCCAGGCTCCATTGCATCGTGCCGTTCGACAATTCCTGCTCGGTCCCGGCGCCCTTGGGAGTCCCGACGAGACGGTGGGCAAACGTCGCTTCCGCCCGATCTCTCCCCAGCCAGCGGACACTCTTGTTTGAGGTTACGGGCTTGAGATTCTCAAACAGGCTGGAGATTAATTCGGCATCCTTGCTGATCTCCACATAGAGCTGCGGGGTGCAGTTCAGCCGATAAAATTCCGCCAGGCTTTTGTTGACGAGGTACTGGACATATTGATCAATCAGAGAGCTGATCTCCGCCGTGGCCAGTTTTTCAGTCAATTTTTCTCTGGCAAGATTGTTAAGCTTTTGGGCTTGGGCATTATTCGAATCAATTTTCAGGACCTCGAGACATTGATTCAGGCATTCCTGGTAATTCCCTTTGTCGTAGGCATTTTGGGCTGTCACCAACCCGTTCCGGATTTTTTCTTCGAGCTTTTTTATTTCATCCCGTTTGCCTGGATCATCCGGCGGCTTGGGCTTGACGGTCAAGCGACCGACTTTTTGACGTATGTCTTCCGTGTCCTGACCGGCCGGCGCCCGGAGAAGGTATTCCTGATAATACTTAAGCGCATTGGCCGCGTTTTGTTTCCTCTCATAGATCTCTCCCAGGTCCTTATAAGCCCGGGGATCGTCTTTCTCTAGGCCGATGACCTTCTCGTATTCCGGAACCGCCTCCTCGGCTTTGCCCTCTTCTTTCAAGATCTGGGCTATGCTCAATCGGGCTTCGAAATGACCGGCATCCATGGCCAGCAGTTTTTTGAACTGATCCAGCGCTTCCGGATATTTTTTCCCCGCCCGATATTTTTTGCCCTCATTCCAAAAGATTTCGGTCAGATCTTTATAGGCACGGGGGTCCTCTTTGTTAAGGCCGATAGCCTTCTCATATTCCACGACCGCTTCATCGGCTTTGCCCTGATCCTTCAAGATCTGGGCCACGCTCAACTGGGCTTCGAAATGACCGGCATCCATGGCCAGCAGTTTTTTGAACTGATCCAGCGCTTCCGGATATTTTTTCTCTTCCCAGTATTTTTTGCCCTCCTTCCAGAGGATCTCTGTCTGAGGGACAACATGACCGTTGGGCTTCGGTTTCGGCCAGAGCAGCCATATCCCAACCGCCACGGCGGCCAGGGCCAGGAGCACACCCCCGGGGACAAGAACTTTCTTCATCTTGGGGTCGTCGGGATCCCCTTCTCGATCTTGTCCAATTCCACGATGATCTCGGCGGCTGTTTGATACCTCTTCCCCTTGTCTTTCTCCAGGCATTTCAGGACTAGGCTGTTGAGGTCCTCGGGGATTTGGCTATTGAGTTTTCGGGGATCGGGCGGCAGCTCCGTTTTATGCTTGAGGGCGATGCTGAGGGGCGTGTCCCCCTCAAAGGGCACCTTCCCGGTCAGCGCCTCGAAGAGAATGATCCCCAGTGAATAGAGATCCGATCGCTGATCCACCTCTTTCCCCTCGGCCTGCTCCGGAGACATATATTCCGGCGTGCCTATGATCGTCCCCGGGATAGTGACGCCTTTCGTCCGGAAAAACCGGGCGATCCCAAAATCCATGATCTTGGGCTTACCTTCCCGGTCGATCATGATATTTTGGGGCTTGAGATCCCTATGGACGATGCCCATGGCATGGGCTTCGGCCAACCCTTCACAGATCTGCTTGGCGATATCGATCGTCTTGCCGATGGTCAGTTGGCCGATTCTTTTGATCAGGCTCCTCAGGTCCTCGCCCGTGACATACTCCATGGTGATGAAATGGGTCCCGGCCTCCTCTCCGATGTCGAACATCCGGCAGACATTCCGGTGGGCGATTTTTCTGGCGGTCTTCAATTCCTGGCTGAACCGTTCGACGATTTCTTTGTCCGTCCCGATCTCGGGCCGGATGAGCTTCAGAGCCACCATCTCATGAATCTTCTTATCGAAGACCCGATAGACCTTGCCCATTCCCCCCGACCCGATCTCTTCGACCACCTCATAGCGTCCGAATATAAAGCTCCCTCTCTCAATGTCCCTGACCGATGTCCGGATGGTTTCCGTGGGGGCCTCTGCCGGATTGAGCTCCGTTCCGCACTGGCCGCAAAACCGGGTTTCGGGGGTGTTTCGAAAATTACACTTAGGACACTTCATTGCGGCGTGATTCCCTTTCCAGGGAATATTCTATAAAATAATTGAATTAGGGGGAAAAAGTCAAACTGAATAAACACATACCGGGCGATTCCGAGAAGACCAATTCTTGACATGAGCCCGGCACCGTTCGTCCGGGTTAAGTCAGAGGAAGCAGGAAACCGCCCCAAAACCTATTCAACAAGAGTGGCGACAACCGGCCGGATTTCTTTGAAATGCTCCGGCCTAAGACTCCTAGCTTTTCACTTTGATGTTTCTTTTCTCGAGGCTGGCGCCCGTGGACTTGTCGAGCTTAGCCACGGAGAGAAGGAATTCGATCTTCGCTTTGACTTCGTTGGATCCGGCGTTGGCCAGCTTATCTTGATAATCCAGGACGAAATAATTCGTGGATCGCCCGACCTGGAGCTTTTTGACTTCCGCCTCCAGAGTTTTCTCGGCCAGCTCTCTGGCCACTCGGTATGCGCCCACCCTCTTCGCGTTTGTTTCAACCGTCCGGACGGCATCGCTCACATCGAGGCTCACCTGCTGCTCGAGGTCTTTAAGCTTGATCTGGCTCTGATTCAGATCTGTTTGGGCGTAGGCAAAATCCGCCTTGGTCAGAAAACTGCTCAGCGGGATCGACAGCGTCAATCCGACGTTCCAGTTGTTATAGAGCAGCTTGAGCGCATCGGAGAGGGATTGTCCGGCGCCGCCTTTTTGAGTGCCGACCACGATTCCGGTGAAGGGGTCGTTATTCTTGTAGATCAGAAGGTCGCCGCCGATCCCCGGGCTCCAATAGGAAAACTTCAAATCCAGACTCGGGAGCATCTGGTTACGGGCTACGCTCAGCTTGAGCTCCCTGGTTTCGATAGTCTTCTGGACAACCTTGAGGTCCGGCCTGCGGTCGAAGGCCTGCTTCAAGGCTTCTTCCAGGCTGACCTGGGCAACTGTGAAATCAGGTCTATCCTGCGGCACAATCTTTTTCTGGCGGGGATCCCCTTCGGCGGCGATGTTGATCAACACTTTGAGCCCTTCTTCCGTGCGGATGATCAACGCTTCGGCCTGGAGAAGGTCTGCTTCCCGCTCAGCAACGACGGCCTCGGCGTTCAGGATCTCGATCGGGGCCAGCTGGCCGAACTGCACTTCTTTCTTGTTCTTGGCCACCAGGTCGCGGGCGAGCTGGAGGGACTGCTGTTTCACCTTGAGGCTCTCGATGGCGTAGACCAGGCCCCAGTAAGCTTCCTGGACCGAATAGATCGTGTCCAGGAGCGTATTCTGCAGCTCGATATCGGAAATTTCCAGGTAGTTTTCGGCCAGGAGAATCTCCCGCCGGCTGACCTTGGGGCCGAAATTCTTGAGGAGCGGCTGTGTGAAATCGAGGCGGATCTCGCTGCCAAAGCGGGGATTGATGAGTTGAAAGGACTCGTTGGTATCGGATTTATAACTGGACAGGGATAATGAAAAGTTCCCGCCTGTGGGGATCTGCTGGACGACCGACACACCATAGTCGGCCATCCGTGAGGTGATGGTGGTCTCGCCCTGGATCCACGAGTAGGGCGGGCTTTCCTGATGATCGTTGCCGAATTTCAGTTCGAACTGGGGCAGGAAAGTCTCTTTGGCTTTTTTAATAGAGTGTTTGGCCAGTTCGGGGTTGAGAACTTCAACCGCTATGCTGAGGTTATTCTTCATGGCTTTCATGATGCACTCTTCAAGCGACAGGTTGAGGACTTCTTTGTTCTGGCCCAAGGCCGGCCGATAGAAAAAGACTACAGCCAAGATCGAAATGAGACAGGCTTTAACCTTCACGTTGCTCCTCCTTGAGAAAAAATATCCATAGGGATTGGACATATTCTATCAAATTCTATCCGAAAAATAATTAATCAAGCTGGGCCGAAAATATGATCGAAGCCAATCCTGCTCATTTTATTGACTTGCTTCCATTTCGTGCGAGTCATGAAACACGAAGTCCGAAACGCTCCTGCTCCCGCTTAACCCTCGCGGATGGCCGCCGTGACCGTCCGAGTCTCCCGTATGCACCCCTACAACAGGGAAGAGATCCATTTTCTTTGCTGAGGGGATCATTGAGAAAGAAGCAGGTTTGATCTCGCTATTGGCAGAACATCGGGAAGTTCGCGCTCGCTCTCGACTCAGTATCGTTCGAAGAGCTTTCCCCACTCGGTCTTGAGAATTTGACGCGTGCGCTGCTTGCCGATGGCAGGGTGCCAGATCCAATCGTGAAAGATGACGGAGGCGATGTACGACCACGGCGCCAGCATAGTCCGCAGCAAAAACGTCTCCAGCGGTTTGAGCGGCCCCCAGTAGATCATCTTTTGGCCCCGGCTGGCGAACGTGTTCTTGCCTTTCTGGAAATGAAAATTCACGCCGGAGATATCCTCCCCGACCACGTCAATCTCTTTCACATCGCCGGTCCCGAGCCCTGCCTCATGGGCGATTCGGATAAAGTCCAGGTCCATCGGCTCGAAGCCCATCATCTTCGCGGCCACGGCGTCAATGGCCACCTGGTCGGCGCCGGCCAAAATATAATTCTTGATGGAGGGCACCATGCAGCGCGGGCCCGGCCCGTCGCCGACGATCGTCCCGTCCATCACGGCGAAGATCCCCGGA